>CAHJXF010000004.1 GCA_903644065.1 Betaproteobacteria bacterium | reverse complement strand
AGGGGGTGGACGGCGTGCCGACGCCGGGCCTCGGCCTGATCGCCGGCCACTGCGTGCGCTTCGACCCGCTGGCGGGACAGGAGGCGGCGTCCTCAAGGAACGACGCCGCGGAGGATGCGGCGGCCGTCGCCGCGCACGGCATTGGGGACGTCGCTGCGGACGAACGCGCGCGGCCGTTGAAAGTCCCGCACATGGGCTGGAACCGCGTGCGGCAGGCCGTCGACGGGCGCGAGCCGCATGCGCTGTGGCGCGGCATCGACGACGACAGCTGGTTCTATTTCGTGCACAGCTACCATGTGCGGCTCGTCGACGAGGCCGAACGGGCCGGCACCAGCGTCTACGGCGTGCCCTTTACCGCGGCCATCGCCCGGGATAATATTTTCGCCACCCAATTCCACCCGGAGAAGAGCGCATCGGCCGGTCTGGCGCTCTATCGAAACTTCGTCGCATGGAATCCGTAGGTCCCTGATGCCTTCCGTCCTCATCGCTGCAGGCGCGCTCGCCTGCCGTGCGGACTCACTCCCCATGCGTCGCCACCCATGCTGCTGATCCCCGCGATCGATCTGAAGGACGGTCACTGCGTTCGCCTGAGGCAGGGCGACCTGAACGAGGCGACGGTCTTCTCCGAGGATCCGGCGGCGATGGCCCGTCACTGGGTCGAGCAGGGCGCGCGGCGCCTGCATCTGGTCGACCTCAACGGCGCGGTGGCGGGTCGGCCGAAGAACGAGTCGGCGGTCAAGGCGATCCTCGACGCGGTGGGCGGCAGCATCCCGGTGCAGCTCGGCGGCGGCATCCGCGACCTCGACACCATCGAGCGCTATCTCGACGACGGCATCGCCTACGTGATCATCGGCACGGCCGCGGTCAAGAACCCGGGCTTCCTGCACGACGCGTGCGGCGCGTTCCCCGGGCAGATCATCGTCGGCCTCGACGCGCGCGACGGCAAGGTGGCCACCGACGGCTGGTCCAAGCTCACGGGACACGAGGTCGTCGACCTGGGCAAGAAGTTCGAGGGCTACGGCGTCGAGGCGATCATCTACACCGACATCGGCCGCGACGGCATGCTGACGGGCATCAACATCGAGGCCACGCTGAAGCTGGCGCAGAGCGTCACCGTGCCGGTGATCGCCAGCGGCGGCCTGGCGAAGATGGCCGACATCGAGGCGCTGTCGGTGATCGAGGACGAAGGCATCGAAGGCGTGATCTGCGGCCGGGCGATCTATTCGGGCGACCTGGACTTCAAGCTGGCGCAGGAGAAGGCCGACGGGCTCTAGTTTGGCTGGTTGGGTGTGAGGTTCGCTTCGACGTTTCAGCGGGTTCACCCTGATTGGGTCCCGGCCTGCGCCGGGATGACAGTTGCACGAATTGGTGTTTGCACCCTGACTGGGTCCCGGCCTTCGCCGGGATGACAGTTGCACGAATTGGTGTTTGCACCCTGATTGGGTCCCGGCCTTCGCCGGGATGACAGTTGCACGAATTGGTGTTTGCACCCTGATTGGGTCCCGGCCTTCGCCGGGATGACGGTTCTCCGGATCGGTGGGTTCACCCTGGTTGGGTCCGGCCCATGCCGGGATGATCGTTCTTCGCTTCGTTTCTGCTTACTGCCGATGCTCGCCAAACGCGTCATTCCCTGCCTCGACGTCCACGCCGGCCGTGTCGTCAAGGGCATCAACTTCGTCGCCTTGCGCGATGCCGGCGATCCGGTCGAGGTCGCGCGGCGCTACGACGAGGCCGGGGCCGACGAGATCACGTTCCTCGACATCACGGCCACCTCCGACGACCGCGACCTGATCCTCGGCATGATCGAGGCGGTCGCGTCGCAGGTGTTCATCCCGCTCACGGTGGGCGGCGGGGTTCGCACGGTGGCCGACGTGCGTCGGCTTCTGAACGCGGGCGCGGACAAGGTCAGCATGAACTCGAGCGCCGTCGCCGATCCGCAACTGGTGGCCGAGGCTGCGGCGCACTACGGATCGCAGTGCATCGTGGTCGCCATCGACGCCAAGCGCGACCCGAGCGGCGGCTGGCAGGTGTATACGCACGGCGGCCGCACCGCGACCGGCCGCGACGTGGTCGAGTGGGCGAAGGAAGTCTCCGCGCTCGGCGCCGGCGAGATCCTGCTGACCAGCATGGACCGCGACGGCACGAAGAGCGGCTTCGACCTGGCGCTGACGCGCGCCGTGTCCGATGCGGTGCCGGTACCCGTCATCGCTTCGGGTGGCGTAGGATCGCTGGCCGATCTCGCCGACGGCGTCCTCGACGGTCATGCCGACGCGGTGCTGGCTGCGAGCATCTTTCACTACGGCACGTTCACGGTCGACGAGGCCAAGCGCTACATGGCCGCCCGCGGCATCCCGATGCGCCTGTCCTGACCTTCGGCCCTGCTTCCCGATGACCTTCTCGCACGACCCCTCGCCGCACTGGCTCGACGACGTCTCGTGGAACGCGGACGGCCTCGTCGCGGCCATCGCGCAGGAGGCGGGCAGCGGCGACGTGCTGATGATGGCGTGGATGAATCGGGAAGCGCTGGCCGCGACGCTGGAACGCGGCGAGGCCGTGTACTGGAGCCGCTCGCGCCGGCAGCTGTGGCACAAGGGCGCTACCTCCGGACACTTCCAGAAGGTGCACGACGTGCGCCTCGACTGCGATGGCGACGCCGTCCTGCTCACGGTCGAGCAGGTGGGAGGCGTCGCCTGCCATACCGGTCGGCACAGCTGCTTCTTCCGCCGGGTCGACGGCCCGCCGGACGCGGCCCGCTGGGTCGTCGACGAGCCGCACGAGTACCCCGTCGCGATCCCGGCATGAGCACGTCGAACGGCGACGTGCTGGCCCGTCTCGCCGCGGTGATCGAGTCGCGCCGCGACGCCGATCCGGCGTCGTCCTACGTCGCCCGGCTGCTGGCGCGCCGGCCCGATGCCGTGCTGAAGAAGATCGGCGAGGAGGCGACCGAGACGGTGATGGCCGCGAAGGACGGCGACCGCGCGCGCATCGTCGCCGAGACCGCCGACCTGTGGTTCCACTGCCTCGTCATGCTGGCGCAGTACGATCTGGCGCCGGCCGACGTGCTCGACGAGCTGGCGCGTCGAGAGGGCCTGTCGGGGCTCGACGAGCAGGCGGCGCGGAAGGACGATGGACGCCGACACGAGCGTGGCCGGGAACGCGAGTCATGAATCCGAACTGCATCTTCTGCAAGATCGTCGCCGGGCAGATTCCGTCGCGCAAGGCCTACGAGGACGACGACTTCGTCGCGTTCCACGACATCGACCCGGCCGCGCCGGTGCACGTGCTGGTCATTCCCAAGCGGCATCTCGAGTCGCTCGCCGACTGCGAGGGGGCGCATGCGGAGCTGCTGGGCCGGATGGTCGGACTCGCACCGCGCATCGCCCGCGAGCAGGGCGTGGGCTACGATGGACCGGACGGCAGCAGCGGCTTCAAGACGCTGTTCAACACGGGGCGAGGCGGCGGTCAGGAGGTCTATCATCTGCACCTTCACATCCTCGGCGGCGCCAGGCCGTGGAAACCGCGGTGAATCGGACGGGTCGAACCGCGATTCCGGACGGCCGTCGGGATCGAAGCGAGCGAGCGGCTTGAACCTCGCGTCATCGCGCGAAGCGCGCAGGAGAAGTCAATGGGCGGTCTGAGCATCTGGCACTGGTTGATCGTGCTCGTCATCGTGTTGCTGGTCTTCGGCACCAAGAAGCTGAAGAACATGGGTGAGGACCTGGGCGGCGCGGTCAAGGGCTTCAAGCAGGGCATGAAGGACGGGTCCGACCTGCCGGCCGACATGCCGAAGGTCGCCGATCGCACGACGATCGACGTCGAAGCGCGGGACAGGACGCGCACCTGAAGCCGTCACCGATCGCGCCGACGACGGGCGATCCGTCGCGCCGTGCGCAAACGGCGAGCAGTCCGTTCGATCGTTCGCCGTGTTCGACCTAGGCCTCTCCAAGCTGGCGGTCATCGGCGTGGTCGCGCTGGTCGTGATCGGCCCCGAGCGCCTGCCGAAGGTGGCGCGCACGGTCGGCACGCTGCTCGGCCGCGCTCAGCGTTATCTGGCCGACGTGAAGGCCGAGGTCAATCGCGAGATGCAGATCGACGAGTTGCGCGCGGTTCGCGACCATGCGCGCAACGCCGCGAGTTCGTTCGAGTCGTCGGTCTACGGCGGCTTGCGCCAGACCGAAGCCGACCTGAACGCGGCGTTCGAGACGTCGCCCGCGTCGCCGGACATCGTCGCCGGGGCGCACGAACAGATGGCGGCGCTGCCCGACGCCGCGCCGAACCCGCTGCGGCCGGCGCGGCGCGACAAGTGGCGGCGCAACGTGGCCCAGCGCCAGAGCGCGACGCCGATGTGGTTCAAGAGCGCCAGCCGAAAGCGCACCCGCGTGCAGTCGGGCGCCGCGCGCGTCGCCCGTTATCGGGTCCGCTGAGAAACGCGACGCCATGGTCATGCCGAAGCTGAGCGGCCCCGCGGGCGAGGAGGGCGACTCGTTCATCTCGCACCTGGTCGAGCTGCGCTCGCGCCTCGTGAAGGCGTCGGCGGCGGTCGTGCTGCTGTTCGTCTGCCTGGCGCCGTTCGCGTCGCACATCTACGACCTGATGGCGCTGCCTATGCTGAGCGCGCTGCCCGAGGGTACGAAGATGATCGCGACCGGCGTCATCACGCCGTTCCTCGTGCCGGTCAAGGTGACGCTGCTGGTCGCGTTCGTGCTGGCCTTGCCGGTGGTGCTGTACCAGATGTGGGCCTTCGTCGCGCCCGGCCTCTACGCGCACGAGAAGAAGCTCGCGCTGCCGATCATCTCGTCGAGCTTCTTGCTGTTCCTGGTCGGCGTCGCGTTCTGCTACTTCTTCGTGTTCGGCACCGTGTTCCGCGTCATCAACGAGTTCGCGCCGAAGTCGGTGGTGGTGGCGCCCGACATCGACAGCTACTTCGGCTTCGTGATGACGATGTTCATCGCGTTCGGCGTGACCTTCGAGGTGCCGATCGTGGTCGTCGTGCTGGTGCGCTTCGGCGTGGTGTCGGTGGCCACGCTGCGCAGCATCCGGCCGTACGTGATCGTCGCGTCGTTCGTCGTCGCCGCGATCATCACGCCGCCGGACCCGGGCTCGATGCTGCTGCTCGCGGTGCCGCTGGTGATCCTCTACGAGGCCGGCCTGCTGGTCGCGCGCTTCGTCCGTGTGGGCGAGCGTCGGGCCGAGAGCGTGGCCACGACCTGACGACACGGCGGTCGGGCCGGCGACGCGGTCGTCCGGGAGACTAGAGAAGCGTGCGGATGCGGTCCGCGTCCTGTCGCGAGGCCGGGTTGTAGACAATCAGGCCGAGGTCCGGCCGACCGTCGACCGCGAAGCCCGAATACTCCAGTTCGATCACGCCGAGGACCGCGTGGCGCAGGCGTTTCGTGCCTTCGCCGTGCGGCCGCACGTCGTGGTCGCGCCACAGGGCCGCGAATTCTTCGCTGCGCGCGCAGAGCTCCTCGACCAGCCCGGTGACTTCGGACGAGGCGCCGGCGCGCGCTGCATCGGCCCTGAACGCGCCGACGACGTAACGGGCCATGTCGTCCCAGCCTTCCTGCGCGGCCCGGATGCGCGGGTCGCAGAACACGAGCTTCAGGATGTTGCGTTGCTCGCGGGGCAACCTGCCGTAGTCGGTCAGGACCACCGCCGCCGCCCGGTTCCACGCCACCACGTCCCAGGTGGCGGTCTTGACGATCGCCGGACTGACCTCGAACGCGTCCAGCAGGCGCTGCAGGCGCGGCGTGACGCCTTCGGGCGCCTGGTAGCGAACTTCGGGCGGATGGCCGCGCCCCAGCATGAACAGGTGCTCGCGCTCGGGCTCGGTCAGCATCAGGCCGGAGGCGATGCGGTTGAGCACTTCGGCGGACGGCGCGCCGCCCCGACCCTGCTCGAGCCACGTGTACCAGGTGGCGCTGATGTTGGCGCGCTGCGCCACCTCTTCGCGGCGCAGCCCCGGCGTGCGGCGCCGCGTGGCCGTGAATCCCAGCGCCGCCGGATCGATCCGGCCGCGACGATCCTTAAGGTACGAGCCGAGTGGATTGACGGTCGGGGGCATGGCCAGGGGGTTGGATGACATACCAGGATGACGTCACTACTTTAACTGGCTGACGATCGGCTGCAGATTACCTCTCCAACGTTCGAAAGAGAGTCAATCATGCGAATTTTTCTGACCGGTTCCAACGGCTTCATCGGTTCCCGGATCGTCCCCGAGCTGATCGGCGCCGGACATCGGGTCCTGGGATTGACGCGTTCCGCGCAGGGCGCGCGGCGGCTCGCCGCAGCCGGCGCCGAAGCCCATCACGGCGAGCTCGAGGACCTCGACAGCCTGCGTCGCGGGGCCGCCGCCTGCGACGGCGTCATCCACACGGCCTTCGACCACGACTTCGCCCACTTCGTCGCCAATTGCGAGAAGGACCGCCGCGCCATCGAGGCGTTGGGGTCGGCCCTCGAAGGCTCCGGTCGCCTGCTCGTCATCACCTCCAGCACGGCGATGGGGACCGCCGTGCCGGGACGGCCGGCGACGGAGGACCACTTCGATCCCGACCATCCCAACCCGCGCGTCGCGTCCGAACTGGGCGGCCGCGAGGCGGCCCGGCGCGGCGTCGACGTGTCGGTCGTCCGGCTGTCGCAGATCCACGATACGCAGAAGCAGGGCTTGGTGACCGACCTCGTCAAGCTGGCGCGCGACAAGGGCGTCTCGGCCTACGTCGGCGCCGGGCAGAATCGCTGGTCCGCGACCCACGTCTCGGACACGGCCCGCCTGTTCCGGCTGGCGTTCGAGAAGCACGAGGCCGGCGCGCGCTATCACGCGACCGCCGAGAGCGGCATCGAGTTCAAGCGCATCGCCGAGGCCATCGGCGAGCGACTCGGCGTGCCGGTCGCTTCGCTGTCGGCCGACGACGCGCGAGGGCATTTCGGCTGGCTCGCGACGTTCGCGGACAAGGACATGTCGGCGTCGAGCGACAGCACGCGCAGCCGGCTCGGCTGGTCGCCGACCGGTCCGGGGCTGATCGCCGACCTGGAACACGCGCAGCCGGCCGTCGCTTGAGCACGAGCGGCGCCCATCGTGTCGGCGTCCCGGCGACGAGCTACCGGCGACCGTGGCGGTCGCGCCGTCGTTCAGCCCGGACGTGCGCGCCCGCGTCGCAGCCAGTCGACGAGCGGCACGGCGGCCGCGAAGGTCGTGACGATCGACTTCGCCAATGCCTCGTTGCCCGCTTGCATCGTCTTCGTCAGGTCGCGGTCGACGCCGACCGCGAAGCTCTTCAGGCGCAGCGACTCGCCGAAGCGTTCGATCCCCGGCAGGTCCGCGTCGAAGCCCTTCGGCAGCCGGGCGAGCTTGTCCTCCTGGCTCAACGAGCCGAAGGTCGCGGCGAAGCGCCTGGCTTTCGCGACGCGGGCCAGTCCCTCGTGGTCGTCGACGACGTGATGCCGCAGCCGGGCGAGCAGGTCGCGCTCCGGCAGCCAGCAGCCGGCGCCCTGGTGCAGGCGACCGTCCGCGTCGATGCTCAGGTAGTACATCGGCCCCGACTTCCGGGCGCCCGCTTCGGCGAGCGACGCGGAGAAGTAGGTCTTGTACGGCGTCTTGTCCTTCGCGAAGCGGATGTCGCGATAGATACGGAACAGCGCCTTTCGCGGCTCGATGCCGTACAGCAGCGGATCGTGCTTGACCAGCCCCGCGACGACCTCGGCCACGAGCTGCTGGAATTCGTCGCGCAGGATGTCGTAGGCCGGCTTGTTCATCACGAACCAGGCCTTGTTGTTGTTGTCGCGCAGACCCTGCAGGTAGGCGACCAGCGCCGGCAGATGCATCGTCACTTCTCCGCGTTGGCGCCGGGCTTCGGTCGCGTCGCGACCTTGACCGGCAGCGACAGCTCTTCCTTCTTGCGGAACAGCTTCAGGCGCGCGCTGCTGCCCGGCTTCAGGCGCGCGATCAGGTCCAGCATCGTGATGGTGTCGACGACCGGCTGGTCGTTGACCGCGACCAGGATGTCGCCCGGCCGCACGCCCGCCTGGTCGGCCGGCCCGCCGCGATTGACGCCCGAGATGAACGCGCCCTTGCTGCGGCCGAACGTGAGCGCTTCGACCTCCTCGGGCGAGATGTCCTGCGGCTCCACGCCGATGTAGCCGCGGATCACCTCGCCGCTCGTGATGATGCCTTCGAGCACTTCCTTGGCGGTCGAGACCGGAACGGCGAAGCCGATGCCGAGCGAGCCGCCCGAGGCCTTCGTGAAGATCGCGGAGTTGATGCCGATCAGGTTGCCGCTGGCGTTGACCAGCGCGCCGCCCGAGTTGCCCGGATTGATCGCCGCATCGGTCTGGATGTAGTTCTCGAAGTTGGTCAGGTTGAGGTGATTGCGGCCGAGCGCGCTGATGATGCCCATCGTCACCGTCTGGCCCACGCCGAACGGGTTGCCGATGGCCAGCACCACGTCGCCCACGTTCGCGTCCTCGATCCGCCCGAGCGTGATCACCGGCAGGTCGCGCAGCTCGATCCGCAGCACCGCGAGGTCGGTCTCCGCGTCGCTGCCCACCACCGCCGCGGTCGCATGTCGCCCGTCGGACAATGTGACGAGGATCTCGTCGGCGCCTTCGATGACGTGCCGGTTGGTGAGCAGGTAGCCGTCGCGGCTGACGATCACGCCAGACGCCAGGGTCCGCTCGGTCAGCGCCTCGTTGAGCCGCCGGTTCTGCTGGCGGCGCAGGCGCGGATCGTCCGAGAACGCATTGCGTGCGTCGTGCGCATCGCCGTTGATGTCGATGCTCACCACCGCCGGCATCGCCGACCGGACCGCGTCGCTGTACGACGCCGGATGGCCCTTGCCGAAGACGGCCGGTAGCGTCGTGCGCGGGGCGGCCGACGTCTCGTTGATGGTGACCGAGCCGACGGCGCGTTCGAGCAGCCATTCGGGCCGCAGCGTTTGCACGACGAAAAGGATTGCCAGCCCGATCGTGACCGTCTGCGCGAAGACCAGCCAGAGCCGGCGCCCCAGCGCGCGCGCGGTTCGCGACGCCACGACCGTCATCGGGCGGGTGACGCCGGAAAAAGCGGTCGTGGTGCGGCGAGGAGGACCTCGCGTCGACGCGTCAAGGGCGGCTCGTTCGTCAGGACCGCTTGAGCGCGTCGCGGATCTCGCGCAGCAACAGGACATCCTCGGGCGTGGCGACGGGCACGGTCACCGGGTCGAGGCGCCCCTTGGCGCCGCTGATCATCTTCACCATCCAGAAGATGATGAAGGCCAGGATGACGAAGTTGACCAGCACGGTGACGAAGCTGCCGTATCCGAATACGGCGGCACCCGCGTCGGCCAGCTCCTTGTAGGCATACGGCGCGGGATGCCCGATCTTGGCGGCCTGATCCGGCCGAATGCTTCCCAGTTGAACGAAGTAGTTCGAGAAATCCAGACCGCCGAACAACCAGCCCACGACCGGCATGATGAGATCCTTCACCAGCGAGTCGACGATCTTGCCGAACGCCCCGCCGATGATCACGGCCACCGCGAGGTCGATCACGTTGCCTTTGATCGCGAAATCGCGGAACTCCTTCAGCATGCTCATTGCCTTCCCCCGGTTGTATGGACGGGCGAGTTTAATGTTATCCGTGGTCGCGACCGTCCCCGTGGCAGGGTGTCGGGCCGGCTGGTGGGACGAACTTTGATTCGCTGTGGGATTCCGGTAAAATCGGCGGCTGTCTCGATCCTTTGGCCCGATCGGTCGCGCCCGGCGCGACCGCCCCGGATGCCGTGCCCGGTCGTCACCCACGTCAATCAAGGCCCGGCCTCGACGGCTGCGGCATCCTCATGTCCAGCGCAGATCATCTCGCCGGAGCGCCCGACCCGGCTTTCGGCACGTCTCCCTCCGGTGCGCCCGGCGCTTCCAAGCCGTCGCCCCAGCCCAGGCCCATGGACCCCACGCGTCGCAACCTGCTGATCGCGAGTTGCGCGGCCGGCGGCGTGGTCGGCGTCGCGGCGGTCTCGCCGCTGGTGGGCAGCTTCGAGCCGTCCGAGCGGGCGAAGGCCGCCGGCGCGCCGGTCGAGGCCGACATCTCCGGCATGGCGATGGGCGAGTTGCGGACCTTCGAGTGGCGCGGCAAGCCGGTGTGGGTGGTGCGTCGCAGTCCGGCGATGATCGAGGAGCTGAAGAAGAACGACGCGTCGCTGGCCGATCCCGAATCCAAGCGCAACCAGTCGGAGCTCACCCCGATGGTCGCGGTGCGCAACGAGTACCGATCGCTCAAGCCCGAGTACCTGGTGGCGGTGGGCGTGTGCACCCACCTCGGCTGCTCGCCATCGGCCCGCTTCGCGCCCGGTGCGCAGCCGAGCCTCCCCGACGACTGGCCCGGTGGTTTCCTCTGCCCCTGTCACGGTTCCACCTTCGACCTGGCGGGTCGCGTGTTCAAGAACAAGCCCGCACCGGACAACCTGCCGGTGCCGCCCTACACGTTCCTGACGGACAGCAGGATCCTGATCGGCGAAGAGCCGAAGGCCTGAGCGCCGTCGGTGCGGCGACGGTCCGTGGCGTCGCACGGTGTGCGGCAGGGTCCGCAGGCGTGCGAGGGTCCGGGCGGGCTCCACTTCCGCCGCGTCGCGCACCGCCTGCACGACGGTTCCGGGCGAGTTCCGGGAGCCCCCTGGCCCCCCGTGTTCCGGGCGGACGACACGATGAAGACGATGTCATTGCGGTACGGAGAGATTCATGGCTAACAGCAAGGCAATCGAAGTTTCGCCGAACGCATCGGCGCCGGAGCGGCTGCTCGGGTGGGTCGACACGCGCTTCCCGCTGACGTCGACCTGGAAGGCGCACCTGTCCGAGTACTACGCGCCGAAGAATTTCAACATCTGGTACTACTTCGGCTCGTTCGCGCTGCTGGTCCTGGTGATCCAGATCGTGACCGGCATCTTCCTGGTCATGCACTACAAGCCCGACGCGTCGCTCAACGCCGCCGGCGTGCCGGTCGCCTTCGCCAGCGTCGAGTACATCATGCGCGAGGTGCCGTGGGGCTGGCTGATCCGCTACATGCACTCGACCGGCGCGTCGATGTTCTTCATCGTCGTGTACCTGCACATGGTGCGTGGCCTGATCTATGGCTCGTACCGCAAGCCCCGCGAGCTGGTGTGGATCTTCGGCACCGCCATCTTTCTCTGCCTGATGGCCGAGGCCTTCTTCGGCTACCTGCTGCCGTGGGGCCAGATGTCGTTCTGGGGCGCGCAGGTGATCGTCAACCTGTTCTCGGCCGTGCCGTTCATCGGGCCCGAACTGTCGATCTGGATCCGCGGCGACTACGTGGTGTCCGACGCCACGCTCAACCGCTTCTTCTCGTTCCACGTCATCGCCATCCCGCTGGTGCTGCTCGGGCTGGTGGCCGCGCACATCGTGGCGCTGCACGAGGTGGGCTCGAACAATCCGGACGGCGTCGACATCAAGAAGGACAAGGACGCGAACGGCATTCCGCTCGACGGCATCCCGTTCCATCCGTACTACACGGTCCACGACATCATGGGCGTGTCGGTGTTCCTCTTCATCTTCTCGGTGGTGGTGTTCTTCGCGCCGGAGATGGGCGGCTACTTCCTCGAGTTCAACAACTTCCTGCCGGCCAACCCGCTGCAGACGCCGCAGCACATCGCGCCGGTGTGGTATTTCACTGCGTTCTATTCGATGCTGCGCGCCACCACCGACGTGTTCACGTGGGTCATGATCGTCGGCATCGCCGGCGCGTTCGGGCTGTGGTACACGCGGGCCAAGCCGGCGTTGAAGTGGGCCGTTCCGGTGGCCTTCGCGGCGGCCGTGGCCATGGTGCTGCTGCGCACCTTCGACGCCAAGTTCTGGGGCGTGGTGGTGATGGGCGGCGCGGTGGTCATGCTGTTCTTCCTGCCATGGCTCGACTACAGCCCGGTCAAGTCGATCCGCTATCGGCCCAACTGGCACAAGCTGTTGTACGGCGTGTTCTTCGTGGTGTTCGTGGTGCTGTGCTGGCTCGGCACCGAGCCGCCGTCGGACGTCAAGAACCTGTTGTCGCAGGTCGGCACGGTCTACTACTTCGGCTTCTTCCTGCTGATGCCGCTGTGGACCCGACTCGGGACCTTCAAGACGCCGCCCGACCGGGTGGTGTTCCATCCGCACTGACCGGACGTCCATGCCCCGTCGACGATGTCCGCCCGAAAGCCTCGCATGAAGAAACTGCTCGTCCTCCTGTGGTTCGCGTCATCGCTCGCCTCGCTTTCGCCGCTCGTCGCCCGGGGCGCGGAAGAGGGCTATGCGCTCGACCATGCCCCCGACCTGATGAACGACCAGGCCGCGTTGCAGAGCGGCGCGAAGCTGTTCGTCAACTACTGCCTCAATTGCCACAGCGCGTCGTCGATGCGCTACAGCCGGCTGCAGGACCTGGGCCTGAACGAAGATCAGATCAAGAAGAACCTGATGTTCACGAGCGACAAGGTCGGCGAGTTGATGCGCGTGGCGATGGCGCCCAAGGACGCGAAGGACTGGTTCGGCGCGGCGCCGCCCGACCTGTCCGTGATCGCGCGCGCCAAGTCCGGCGAGCGCGGCACGGGCGCCGACTACATCTACTCGTACCTGCGTACCTACTACCGCGACGAGACGCGTCCGACCGGCTGGAACAACATGGCGTATCCCAACTCGGCGATGCCGCACGTGCTGTGGCAGCTGCAGGGCACGCGCGACGTGGTGTACGTCGACAAGAAGGACGAAGCCGGCAAGCCGGTCCACGAGTTCGAGAAGTTCGAGGAGATCACGCCGGGTTCGATGACGCCGCTGCAGTACGACCATGCGGTCGCCGACATCACGGCCTTCCTCGGCTGGATGGCCGAGCCGGCCCGGGAGAGCCGGCGACGCATCGGCGTCTGGGTACTGCTGTTCCTCGCGGTCACGTTCGTCCTGACGTGGCGCCTCAACGCGTCGTACTGGAAAGAAGTCAAATAAAGGGTTGACCCGAGGGCCGGGAAGCCGACGCTTCCCGGCCCTCGTCTTTTTGGGTTAAAGACCTCGCAAGGGAAATTCGACATGATGGTTTTGTATTCCGGCACGACCTGCCCTTTCAGCCAACGCTGTCGTCTCGTGCTGTTCGAGAAGGGCATGGACTTCGAGATCCGCGACATCGATCTCTTCAACAAGCCCGAAGACATCTCGGTCATGAACCCGTATGGCCAGGTACCGATCCTGGTCGAACGCGACCTGGTGCTGTACGAATCGAACATCATCAACGAGTACATCGACGAGCGCTTCCCGCATCCGCAACTGATGCCCGCCGATCCGGTGATGCGCGCGCGTGCCCGCCTGTTCCTGTTCAACTTCGAAAAGGAGCTGTTCATCCACGTCGGCACGCTCGAGAACGTGACGGCGAAGGGGCACGAGAAGGCCCACGAGAAGGCGCGCGCCGGCATTCGCGACCGGCTGACGCAGCTGGCGCCGGTGTTCGTCAAGAACAAGTTCATGCTGGGCGACGACTTCTCGATGCTCGACGTCGCGATCGCGCCGCTGCTGTGGCGGCTCGGCCATTACAGTATCGAGCTCGGCAAGAACGCGGCGCCGCTGATGAAGTACGCGGAGCGCATCTTCTCCCGTCCCGCCTACATCGAAGCGTTGACGCCGTCCGAGAAGGTGATGCGACGCTGAGCGGATTGCCGCGTCGGCCGCTTTTTCGTAGCATGGCTGTCGCCTGAAACCATGTCCGAACCGTCCACGAAGCCGTACCTGATCCGCGCCATCTACGAGTGGTGCACGGACAGCGGCTACACGCCGTTCCTGGCCGTGCACGTCGACGCGACGACGCGGGTGCCGCAGGAGTTCGTCAAGAACAACGAGATCGTGCTCAACATCAGCGCGCTGGCCACCAGCAAGCTGCAGATCGGCAACGACCTGGTCGAGTTCCAGGCGCGTTTCGGCGGCAAGGCCCGGACCATCTCGGTGCCGATCACCAACGTTAGCGCGATCTATGCGCGCGAGAACGGCCATGGCATGGCCTTCGATCTCGCCGACGTCGCGACCGGTCGTGGCCACGAGCCGCCCGCGTTGCCGGCGCCGGCCACGACGGTGGCCGTCGAAGAGGCGCCGTCCGAGCGCGAGGCCAGCAAGAGCCGCGAGGTGTTGAAGGTGGTGCAGCCGGACGAACGTCCCGAGCCGCCCACCGACGGGCCCAAGGGCCGGCCGCGCCTGACCATCGTCAAGTAGCGGACGGCCGGCCTGCGCCCGCGGCGCTTCGCCGGCCGGCGGTGCTTTCCGGTCGCGCGCGGCTCCGTTAACATCACGGCCACGCCGGCTTAGCTCATTTGGTAGAGCAGTTGATTTGTAATCATCAGGTGGCAGGTTCGATTCCTGCAGCCGGCACCACCCGGACGAGGAAGCGGATGACGGCGCCCGGCATCGCGACTGGCCGGGCCGCACCGCCTCGCCGTCATCGCGCGGCGCTGATCGACCGCAGGTCGTCGGCGCACTTCAGAAGCGCGGTCGTGAACGCGCCCGCGTTCGACTTTCCCAACGACGCGACCAGCCGATCCTCGACGACCCGGACCGCTTCGTGCGCCCGGGCCAACGTCCTGCGACCGGGACGGGTCAACTCGCTTCGCAGCAAGCGCCGGTTGTCCGGCGCCGCGCGACGGTCCATGTGCCCCGCGCGCTCGAGGTTGCCCAGAACCGCCTGCATCGTCTGAGCCGTCACGAAGACGGCCCGCGCCAGGGAGGCATTCGAGATGCCGGGCTCGGCTTCGATCGCGCACAGCACGGCGTATTGCGGCGTCGTCAGTCCCAGGGGCCGCAAGGCGTCGTCCATCGCCAGCCGAAGGGCGTGCTGCGCCATCTTCAACGCGTACCCCAATCGTTTCTCGACCGCCGTCGGCGAGTCGCTCGACATATCAGGCTCCTTATATAATATCAGGGCCCTTATATTAAACGATCGTCGGAGGTTCACCATGGTTACGCTCGACCCGTCGCACCGCTACTTCACGCTGATCAACACCTTCGACGTGGATCCGTCCCGTGCCGATGAGCTGTTCCACATCCTGTCCCGGGCAACGCGGAACGGCATGCGGCACCGCGAAGGCTTCGTCTCGGCCACTCTGCACGTCAGCCCGGACCGCCACCACGTGACGAACTGCGCACAGTGGCGCAGCCAGAGCGACGTCGACGCGATGATGGCGGACCCCGAAGCCAGGCGTCACATGGCCGACGCGGCGCAGGTCGCGACGTCGTTCAGCCCGGTCTACTACGAAGTGGTCGAGACCTTCGCATCGACCGATCCGGCCTGACGCGGCTGGACGGACACGGGCGGCAGACGTCCTCGTAGCGGGCAGGTCGCTTTCGTGCGGATAGCGCACGTGCTTGGCGGGACGTCTGCTCGCCGGGGACGCGGCGCTTCGAGGGCGCGCGATGGGGCGCGATCGACGCTGGGGGGCGGCGCGATCGACGCGCGAGGCGCGGGGCGATCGATCGCATCCCTGCCGACGAACGCGGTAATCTCCAGCAAGAATCAACGACCGGAGAACCCATGCAGCTCGGCACGAGAACCATCGGCTACACGGCGGTCGCCGTCGGCGGACTGATCGCCTTCTTCTGGATCTGGCCGTTCGCCTCCGTCCCGACCGGCAGCCGCGGCGTCGTCACGCAGTTCGGCCGCATCATCAAGATCGAGGACGAAGGCTTGGCCGTGCTGCCTCCCTGGCAGCACCTGCGCAACTTCAGCATCCGCGCGGAGACGGCCGACATCGACAAGGCGGACGGCAGCACGTCCGACACGCAGCCGGTGACCGTCAGTCTCACCGTGCGCTACGCGGTGCGGGTCGACAAGGTGGGCGAGGTCTACGAGAAGTACTCGCACGACGGCGACCTCAACAACTTCGTGCAGACCGCGTCGCAGGAAGTCTTCAAGGCGGTCACGGCGCGCTACACGGCGCCGGACCTGATCGCGCAGCGCTCGAAGGTCTCCAGCGACATCTACGCGGCGCTGCAGACCAAGCTCGACATCTACGGCGCCAACGTCATCAACATCGACATGCGGAACTTCGCGTTCTCGCAGTCGTACATGGCCGCCATCAACGAGAAGGTGACGCAGGAGCAGTTGCGCCAGGCCGCCGACAACAAGCTCAAGACGGTCGAGAGCGAGCAAAAGCAGACGGTCGCGGTCGCCGAGGCGGAGGCCGCCGCGGTGCGCAAGCGCGCGGACGGCGAGGCCTACGCCAACCTGACCATCGCGACCGCGCAGGCGGAGTCGCTGAAGTTGCAGAACGCCGCGATCGCGCAGAGCAAGGACGTGCTCGAGCTGCGCCGCATCGAGGTGCAGCTGGCGCAGGCCAACAAGTGGAACGGCGTGCTGCCTACCGCGATCTACGCGGGCGCACCGATCCCGTTCCTGAACACGACCGCATCGAAATAGATCACCCGGCCAGATTGGTGCGACCGGCGACGTCCCGGGCGCACCGACGGCGTTCGCTGCGCCGGCCACCGGCTGCGGCCGGCCGGTACGTGGACGCGACGACGTGGCGCGCAGCCAACAGATCGTCGCGTCGCGCCGGTCCGATGGTGCGTGGCAAGCGGACGGCGGTGACAATCTGGCATACGTCGTGCTCTTGCTGACCCTTCGTCGCCCCCTCGCGTGATCTTCGTGACGAAGCGTGAGGACGACGACGCGAGAGACCACCACCTCACCACGATCGGACCCCTTATGCGCCGTGCCGTTGCTCCAGCCACTTCTCCGTTCGCCCCGACGCGCCCGCTGTCGTGCCGCCTGCCGAAAGCGGCTCTCGTGCTCGCGGTGACCGCGGCCTGGCCGATGCAGCAGGCGCTGGCGCAGCAACCCGACCCCCAGGCGACGGGCAACGTGCAGCTCGAACAGGTCAACGTCACCGCGCAGCGAAAGATCGAGAACTACAAGGACGTGCCGGTCTCGGCGACCGTCCTCAACCCGGAGACGCTCGAGAACATCTCGACCTCCGGCCAGGACATCCGCGTGCTCGCCGGCAAGGTGCCCAGCCTGAACATCGAATCGTCCAACGGCCGCACCTTTCCACGCGTGTACATCCGCGGCTACGGCAACACCGACTTCAACACCTACGCGTCGCAGCCGGTCTCGCTGATCTACGACGACATCGTTCAGGAGAACGCGATCCTGAAGGGCTTCCCGATCTTCGACCTCGAGAACGTCGAAGTGCTGCGCGGTCCGCAGGGCAGCCTGTTCGGCCGCAACACGCCGGCCGGGGTCATCAAGTTCAATTCGGTCAAGCCGGTGATCGGCGCCACCGACGGCTACGCATCGATCTCGTTCGGTTCGCTCGCGACCACCAACTTCGAGGCGGCTTCGAGCGTGCCGCTCGGTCAGGAGTGGGCGGTCCGTGCGTCGGTCCTCGGCGAGCATCGCCGCGACTGGGTGACCGTCGAGAGCATGGACCCCACCAACCTGTACAACGGGTCGCACACCGAGGGCTACAACGACGGCGCGGCGCGCATCCAGCTGCTGTACCAGCCGAACGCGCAGCTGAACGCGCTGTTCAACGTGCATGCGCGCTCGCTGTCGGGCAGCGCGCGCGTGTTCCGCGGCAACATCATCAAGAAGGGCACCAACGACCTGGTCGACGGCTTCAACGAGGACTTCATCTCGTCGAACGGGAAGAACCAGCAGAACCTGCGCACCCAGGGCGCCAACGCCAACGTCAACTACAAGTTCGACGGCTTCACGCTCAGCTCCATCACCGGCTACGAGACCATCGGCCGCTACTTCACGCGCGGCGACATCGACGGCGGCGACGGCACCAACACGCCGTTCCCGGTCGAGACCGGCGGCGGCGTCACCGACCACAAGCAGCTGACGCAGGAGTTCCGCATCTCGTCCGACCTGCCCGGTCCGTTCAACTACCAGGCGGGCCTCTACTATTTCTTCGAGGACCTGACCGCCGAGAACTACACCTACAACAGCCGCACCGCCGCCCCCACCAGCTATGCGACCACGTCGCAGGTCAATACGGCGTACGCGGTGTTCGGCTCGGCGACCTACGACGTGACGCAGCAGCTCGACCTGCGCGCCGGCGTGCGCTACACCGACGACAAGAAGACCTTCACGAAGCGCATCGGCTTCTCGGACCCGGGCGCGGTCAAGCTCAGCGCCTCGAAGGTCACCGGCGACGTCGCCGGGACGTACAAGATCGATCCGGACCTGAGCCTCTACGCCCGGGTCGCTACGGGCTTTCGCGGCGCGAGCTTCGGGTCGCCGTCGAGCGGCCAGCTGCTGACTTCGGCCGCGCCGGAGACCACCACCTCGTACGAGACCGGCGTGAAGGCCGACCTGCTCAACCGGCGCGCCCGAGTCAGCTTCGACGTCTACCACTTCGACGTGAAGGACCAGCAGCTGACCGCGGTCGGCGGCAACAGCAACGTCACGAGCCTGATCAACGCGAAGAAGTCGACCGGCAACGGCGCCGAGCTCAACGTCGAGGCGCTGCTGTCGGACCGCTTCAAGGTGTCGGTGGGCGGCAGCTACAACAAGACCGAGATCAAGGACCCGACGCTGTCGGTGGCCGGTTGCGGCAGCGGCTGCAACGTCACCGACACGCCGGTGCCGAACCGTCCGGGCTTCTACTACATCAACGGCAACTCGTTGCCGCAGGCGCCCAGGTTCATCAGCTACGCGACGGCCAAGTACACGATGCCGGTGGCCAACGGCGACCTGTCGCTGTCGGCGGACGTGTCGTATCGCACCAGGATCAACCTGTTCCTCTACGAGTCGACCGAGTTCACCGGCAAGTCGTTGACCGAAGCCGGACTGCGCCTCGGCTATCGCTGGGGCGAGGGACGCTACGAGGCGGCCGCGTTCTGCCGCAACTGCGCGAACCAGATCCGCGTCAACGGGGCGATCGACTTCAACAACCTCGAAGGCTTCATCAACGATCCGCGCATCGTCGGCGTCCAGTTCCGCGTCAACTGGCTGTGACCGCGGCGTTGCTGCGACGGTGGCGGCCGGCGGTCGCCGCCGCCTGCCTGGCCTGGCTCGTCGCGAGTCCGGCCGGTGCGTTCGCGGCGATGCCCGCTGCTCCGCTACCCGAGCAGCAGACGGCGCTGGTGTTCGGCGCCCGGATCCGCTACTTCGAGATGGGACGCGGGCCGACACTGGTGCTGGTCCACGGGCTCGGCAGCAGCGCCGAGGGCGACTGGGGCAAGTTGCTGCGGACGCTGAGCGCCACGCATCGCGTGCTGGCGCTCGACCTGCTCGGCTTCGGCGCGTCGGACAAGCCGTTCATCACCTACAACGTCCAGACCTGGGTCGACACGCTCGGCGAGTTCCTGCGGCAGCGGCAGGTCGACCGCTTCACGCTGGTCGGCGAGTCGCTCGGCGGCTGGATCGCCGCGCAGTACGCCATCCAGGCGCTGGCGGGCGAGGCCGTCGGCCCCGCGTTCGTGCTGCCCCGGCCGGCCCGGCTGGTGCTCTCCGACGCGGCGGGCTTCAGCAAGACGTCGGTCGGCAGAATCTTCGAACGCGGCGAGAATCGCGGGCCGACCGGGGTCACGCTCGCGGGCGAGAAGCAGCTGCTCGGCGCGATCTTCCACGATCCCGCCTACATCGCCGACGAGGGCCTCCGCAGCGGCATGGCGTGGTCGATCGCGAAGGGCGACGGCTGGACCATCCAGTCGTTCTACGGCAACCGCTCGATCGTCGACGAGGCCGTCGCCGAACGTCTCGGCGTCATCACGATCCCGACGCTGGTGGTGTGGGGACAGGACGACCGGCTCGTTCCGCTCGACGACGGCCGGGGCTACGCGGCTGGCATCCCCGGCGCACGGCTGGTCGTCATCCCCGACTGCGGGCACGCGCCGATGATCGAGGCGCCGGAGCGTTTCCTGAAAGCGGTGGAAGCGTTCCTTTGACCCGTGTGCCCGCGTGGCTGCGGGGCATCGCGTCGCTCGGCCTGCTGCTCGCGAGCCTCCTGGGCAGCAGCACCGTGCTCGCGGCCGAGAAGGTGGTGGTCGACCTCGACATCGGCGACGACATCGACGACGCGTTCGCGCTCGGCCTGTTGCTCGCCAGTCCCGAGATCGAGCTCGTCGGCATCAGCACCGCGTGGGGCGACACCCCGTTGCGCGTCCGGCTGGTGCAGCGCTTCCTGCACGAGGCCGGAGGGCGCGGCATCGCGATCGGCCAGGGCATCGTGACGACCAGCACGACCGGCTTCAGCCAGGCCCGCTGGGCCCGACGCTGGCCGGCGGGCGACGCGCCGGTCGCGTCGTCCGTCGAGCTGCTGCTCGACGCCGCCGCGGCGCATCCCGGCGACGTCACGTTGCTCGCGCTCGGACCGCTGACCAACGTCGCCGCCGCCCTCGAACGCGACCCGCGACGTTTCCGGCAGTTCAAGCGCATCGTCCTGATGGGCGGCTCCGTGCGGCGCGGGTATGGTCGGGCGCAATACGCGGCGGCCAGCGCACCGGCCCGCGAATACAACCTGGCCGCCGACCCGGCGGCGGCCCGCGCGGTCCTGGCGTCCGGCGTGCCGATCGCACTGTTTCCGCTCGACTCGACGCTCGTGCAACTCGACGAGGTGCGCCGTCGCGAACTGTTCGCGCACGGCAGCGCCGTCACGGACGCGCTGACGCTGCTGTATCAGCAGTGGAGCGCCGCGGACCAGCCGTGGGCCAGCATCACACCGACGCTGTTCGACGTGGTTCCGGTCGCGACCTTGCTGGATTCGACGCTATGCCCGTTGCAGCCGCTCCGCCTCGCGATCGCCGACGACGGCGCGACGACGGAGGCGACCGGGCCGCCCAACGTGCAGGTCTGCCTCGCGTCCGACGGCCAGCGCGTCCTCGACCTGATGATGCGTCGCCTGCTCGCGCCGCCCTGATTCAGGAAGCTGCACGACGTCTGACGGACGGCTCCCGCCCGTCCGGACGGGCCGCTCGATCAGGCAGGGTCGGCCGACCCTCGCATGCGATCCATAGAAAAAGCCGGCAGACGCCGGCGCATGGACCGCGACACGGACGTCTCAAGCGTCGGTCTCGAGCATCTTCTTCAGCTCGCCGCTGTCGTGCATCTCGCCGATGATGTCGGAGCCGCCGACGAACTCGCCCTTGATGTAGAGCTGCGGCACCGTCGGCCAGTTGGAGTACGCCTTGATGCCCTGTCTGACCTCGTCGTCCTCCAGCACGTTGACGGTGACGAGGCTGCCGACGCCGTTCGCCTTCAACAGCTGGATGGCCCGGCCCGAGAAGCCGCACTGCGGGAACTGCGCCGTGCCCTTCATGAACAGCACCACCGGGTTCTGGTGAACCGTGGCGTCGATGAATTCATGGACCGTCTGGGTTTCGCTGCTCATGGATGCTCCTTCGAATGACTCGTCGTGCCCGCGCCGACGATCGCGCCCTGTCGTGCAACCGGCCCGGCCCGCCTACTCCCTGGTCTTGTGCGTCAGTTCCCGCGTCTTGTCGGAAACCTTCTCGGCCCCCTCCTTGACATTGTCCTTCGCCTCGACCGCGAGTTCCCTGGTCCTGTCGCCGACCTCGGAGACCTTGTCCCTCGTGGCTTCCACCGCGTTGCCGGTGGTGTCCTTGACCTTGTCCAGCGCGGTCTTCGACGAGTCGCCGGCGTTGTCGACCGCGGCACCGGTCGGGTCCCGGACGTCGCCGGCGGCACGCGACCGGTCCTTTGCGGCGTCGGTCGCGTCGCCGACCGCGCCCCTCGTCGAATCCACCGCCCGATCGGCACCATCCCTGGCGCTGCTCGTCGCCGCCGGGTCGTCGGGCTTCCCGGTGCAGGCGACGACAGCCGCGATCACGAACAGGCCGGCGAAGAGACGACTCATGGACATTTCTAGGTGATGCAGGCTGATTGCAAGAGGCCCGTTCGCCCGCTCGCCGGCAGGGCGACTCGGCGACGACGCGACCGCGAATTATAGGTCACGCGCGCCTTCGGATCCGGCTCCGGGAATCAGCCGCGACCGCGCGTGACGCGTTCGATGCCGGACAGGTCGCGCGTGGAGCACACGTCGCGGTAGCCGGCTTCGACCATCATGCGGCGAACGGTCGCGGCCTGGTCGTGGCCGTGCTCCAGGACCAGCAGGGCGCCTGCGACGAGTCGGTGCCGCGCGCCGTCGACGATGCGGGCGAGGGCGGTGGTGCCGTCGCCGTCGTCGGTCAGCGCGACGCGGGGTTCGAAGCGCAGGTCGCCCTGCTCGAGATGCGCGTCGCTCGACGCGACGTACGGCGGGTTGGCGACCATCAGGTCGAACGACGGGCCGGGGTCGAGCGCGTCGAACCAGTCGCTCTCGAGGTAGCCGAGGCGGGCGCCGAGCGCCTCGCCGTTACGACGGGCCACGGCCAGCGCCGCGTGCGACCGGTCGGTCGCGACCACGTCGAGCCGGTCGCGTTCGAGCGCCAGCGTGATCGCGATGGCGCCGCTGCCGGTGCCGAGGTCCAGCACGCGCAAGCGGGAACGCGGCGCCTCGGCGTCGATCCATCGCAGCGCCTCGTCGACCAGCAGCTCGGTCTCGGGTCGCGGGATCAGCACGCGCTCGTCGACGAAGAACGGACGACCGTAGAACTCGCGCGTGCCGACCAGGTAGGCGACCGGGACGCCGGCGACGCGACGAACGGCGAGCTGCCGGAAGCGCTCCACGGCGCGATCGTCGAGCGCCGCCGCATCGTCGGCTAGCAGCCGTTCGCGCGACCACCCGCTCGCCGTCGCGAGCAGCGCGAGGGCTTCGCCGCGCGGCAGCGACGACGAAGCGACGAGGTCGTGCAGGCGTCCCAGGGATTCCTCCGACGAGGCGAGTACGGCGAGTACGGCGGTGCGGCGAGTACGACGGTGCGGCGAGTACGACGGTGCGGCGAGTACGACGGTGCGGCGAGTACGGCGGTGCGGCGAGGGCGGCGAGTACGGCGAGCGCGCGGTAGATCGACGACGCGCCCGCGCCGCTACACCGATCCGATCGCGCTCACTGGTCGCCCAGTGCCGCGAGCTGATCGGCCTGGTGCTCGGCGACCAGCGCGCCGGTCAGTTCCTCCAGGTCGCCGTCCACCACCAGCTCGAGCTTGTACAGCGTGAGATTGATGCGATGGTCGGTGACGCGACCCTGCGGGAAGTTGTACGTGCGGATGCGTTCCGATCGGTCGCCCGAACCGACCAGCAGGCGCCGTGTCGCGGCTTCGCTGGCCTGCTGGGCGCGGGTCTGCTGGTCCTTGATGCGGGCGCCCAGCACCTTCAGCGCCTGGGCCTTGTTCTTGTGCTGGCTGCGGTCGTCCTGGCATTCCACGACGATGCCGGTGGGCAGATGCGTGATGCGCACCGCCGAATCCGTCTTGTTGATGTGCTGTCCGCCCGCGCCCGATGCGCGGAACGTGTCAATGCGGATCTCGTCGGGACGGATCTGGATCTCCTCGATGTCGTCCGGCTCGGGCATCACCGCGAGCGTGCAGGCCGACGTGTGGATGCGTCCCTGCGTCTCGGTCACCGGCACGCGCTGCACGCGATGCCCGCCCGATTCGAACTTGAGCCGCGCGTACGGTGCCAGCGCGTCGCTGGCACCGCCCGGTGCCGCAGTCGACGCGATGCGCACGATGACTTCCTTGTAGCCGCCCAGTTCGGCCGGCGACGACGACACGATCTCGACCTGCCAGCGCTGGCGTTCCGCGTAGCGCAGGTACATCCGCAACAGGTCGCCGGCGAACAACGCCGACTCGTCGCCGCCGGTGCCCGCGCGGATCTCGAGGAACATCGGCTTTGCATCGTCGGGATCCTTCGGCAACAGCAGCCGTTGCAGCGTCGCGTCGAGCGTCGCGAGTCGTTCGCGCGCGCTGGCCAGCTCCTCGTCGGCGAAGGCGCGCAGCTCCGGGTCGCCCTGCAGTTCGCTCGCGGCGCGTTCGTCGGACAGCGCCGCGCGATAGGCCGTGTGGCTGTCGACCAGCGGACCGAGTTCGGCGTGCTCGCGGGTCAGGCTGCGGTAGCGGTCGAGGTCGGCGGTCGCGTCGGGCGCGGACAGCAGGCGCTCCAGTTCGGCGCGACGGGTCGTGAGCTGGTCGAGCTTGGCGCTCAGGCTCGGCTTCATGCCGCCCCGACGGCGGGCCCGGCGTCGATCGTCGGCATGCGTCGTCGCTCGGTCGCCGGCGTCATTCGCCGCCGCGCGAGCCGAACAGCCGCGGCAGGTATTGCAGCAGGTGCGCGCGCACGTCGTCGGGGGCGTCGTGCAGCAGTTGCGTGGGACCGTGCAGGAACTTGTTGGTGATGCCTTGCGCCAGCGCCTCGATGACGACCGACGGATCGTCGCCACGGGCCAGCCGGCGGCGGGCGCGGTCGAGCTCCACGGAGCGGAAGGCGTCGCCGCGCTGATGCAGGTCGCGGATGGCGGGCACGGTCTCGCGGCCCTCGAGCCAGCGCATGAACTGTCCCACTTCGCGCTCGATGATGGCCTCGGCGTCGTCGACCGCGTCGCGACGTTTCTGCAGGCCGCTGGCCACGACCTGGCCGAGGTCGTCGACCGTGTAGAGGAACACGTCGTCGAGCTCCCCGACCTCGCGCTCGATGTCGCGCGGCACGCCGAGATCGACCATGAACATCGGCCGGCGACGGCGCTGCTTCAACGCGCGCTCGACCATGCCGAGGCCGACCAGCGGCAACGGCGAGCCGGTCGACGACACCACGATGTCGAAGCGCGCGAGCTCGCCCGGCAGCTCCGACAGCGACATCGCGACCGACGGCACGCCGGTGCCGGCGAGCTTGGCGGCCAGCCGTTGCGCCCGGTCGAGCGAGCGATTGGCCACCGTGATGCCCGCCGGCTTCTGCGCCGCGAAGTGGGTCGCGACCAGCTCGACCATCTCGCCGGCGCCGATGAAGAGGATGCGCTGGGCACCCAGCCGGTCGAAGATGCGTTCGGACAGGCGCACCGCCGCGGCGGCCATCGACACGCTGGCCGAGCCGATCGCGGTGTGCGAACGCACCGCCTTGGCGACCGAGAACGAGCGATCGAACGCCTGGCGGAGCGGCGTGCCGAGCGTACCGACGGCTTCGGCCTCGCGCGCCGCCTCCTTCATCTGCCCGAGGATCTGCGGCTCGCCCAGCACCATCGAGTCGAGGCCGCTCGCGACGCGACAGGCATGCCGCACCGACTCGCCGTCGACGTGCCAGTACCAGTGGGGGTCGAGCAGTTCGTCCGGCGTCTCGTGCCGCTGCGCCAGCCAGTGCGTCATCTCGCCACGCAGCGCGGGTAGCGCGTCGAGCGGCCGATCCGTCGCCCCGTAGATCTCGGTGCGGTTGCAGGTCGACAGCACCACCGCGTGCGGCAGGCCGGTGGCGAAGTGCCGGGTCAGCGCGCCGAGCGTGGATGCGAGCTGCTCGGACGGCACGGCGATGCGTTCGCGCAGCGACAGCGGCGCCGTCGCGTGATTGAGTCCGAGGGTGAGAAGTCGCATAGGGTGCGCACGAGTCGCGCGACGATCGCCTGCCCGGTATGAGCGCCGAGAGCGCCGCCGTCGGGCAACCGCGGATTATACCGGGCGACCCAGTGCAAATCGGGCCGGATGCGCGCGTCTCAAGGCTCGAGCCGATCGAGTCGGTAGCCGTAGCCGTACACCGGCATCACGCGGTAGGCCGACGATGCGTTGAGCCCGAGTTTCGAGCGCAAGCGCGAGACATGGGTGTCCATGGTGCGCGACGAGATGTCCGCGCCGCCGCCCCACACCAGTTCGCGCAGATGGTTGCGCGACATCGGCCGGCCCGCGTTGCGAAACAGCAGCAGCGCGAGATCGAACTCCTTTTGCGTCATCACGATGCGCGTCGGCTCGGCGTCGGGCGACGTCGTGACCACGACTTCGCACGGCAGCGGCTCGAAGCGATAGCGATCGAACTCGTAGCGCTCGAGCGTCTCGTGCGGATAGGCGCGGCGCAGCAGCGCCTGCAGCCGCGCGATCAGTTCGGAAGGCCGGATCGGCTTGATCAGGTAGTCGTCTGCGCCGCACGACAGGCCGGCGATGATGTCGTCCTCCCGGCCGTTGGCCACCATCATCAGCGTGGGGGTGCGCGTGGCCGCGGCGCGGGCATGGCCGAGCACGGCGCCGCCGGCCGCGGGATGTCCCTTCCAGTCCACCACCAGTGCGTCGAAGCGCCGCGCGCGCGCATCGGCGAGCAGCGCCCGCGCTTCGGTATGCACGCTGCAGTCGAAGCCGGAGCGTTCGAGCAGTTGCGCGATCAGCGCCTGCTCGGCCGGGTCGTCGTCGAACAGCGCGATGCGCACGGTAGGGTGTCGTTGCGCTCGGGTCGACGTTCCGCCGGCTTCGGTCGTCAGGGACGGATGTAGGCGTAGCCCTCCTGCTGCTTTCGCATCACCTCGACCACGCCGGCCGGCACGTAGCCCACGTTCGCCAGCATCTCCGGTCGCGTGAGCTTCATGCCGGCCATCGTGTTCTCGCAGGCGACGACCCTGACCCGCTTGTCGGTGGCCTCGGCGATGCGCGCGGCGAGCGGCGAATCGGCCTTCAGCAGCGTCACGCCGGGCCCGTAGGCGACCACCTCGATGTCCGCGTCGGCACCCACGACGTCCCGCAGGTTGCGCACGTTGTTGAACACCAGGTTGCCGCGAGCCGGATCGGCCTCGGTCAACTGGAATACCACGCGATCCTCGCCGGATGCGGCGAACGGCAGCGCGGTGGCCAGGACGACCGTGGCGAACGCCACCAGCTGGCGAAACGAAATGAGGGCCATGCGACGCTCCGGATGTCGACGAGAGTGCGGATTGTGCACCGCCCGACCGTGCCAACCGCGCGCCGGTACACGCCCGTTCAGGAAGCGTGCTCGGCCTGCAGCGACGCCATGTCGATGACGTAGCGAAACCGCACGTCGCCGTCCTCGACCTGCTGGTAGGCATCGTTGATCTGCTGGATGGGAATCACCTCGATGTCCGGCCCGATGCCGTGCTCGGCGCAGAAGTCCAGCACCTCCTGCGTGTCGGCGATGCTGCCGATCAGCGACCCGCCGACGCTTTTCCGGCTGAACGCGACGGCCTGGTTGTTGATCGGCGCCAGCGGTTCCAGCGCACCGACGACGACCAGCGTGCGGTCGCGCTTGAGCAGCGCGACGAAGGGGTTGACGTCGTGCTTCTCGGGAATCGTCGACAGCATGAAGTCGAAGCTCGACTTGAGCGACTTCAGCGCGTCCTCGTCGTTCTCCATGACCACCTGCACGCCGAGGCGCGCCGCCTCGTCGCGCTTGTCCTTCGACGTCGTGAACACGGTGACCTCGGCGCCCATCGCCTTCGCCAGCTTGGCGGCCATGTCGCCGAGGCCGCCGAAGCCGATCACGCCGACCCGGTCGCCGGCCTTCACGCCCCAGTGCTTCATCGGCGAGTACGTCGTGACGCCCGCGCACAGGATCGGCGCCGCCACTTCGGGGCGCAAGGTCGCGGGGATCTTCAGCACGAAGTCCTGATCGACCACGATGACGCTCGAGTAGCCGCCGTAGGTGTTGTCGCGGCCGTACATGTTGTGGCCGTCGGGCGCCTTCTTGGCGGAGACCATCGGCCCGTTGTAGGTGGCCAGCCAGCTGTTCGGGCCTTCGCAATAGTTCTCGTCGCCGGCCTCGCACGGTTCGCAATGCCGGCAGCTGTCGATCATGCAGCCCACGCCCACCACGTCGCCGACCGCATGCGCCGTGACGTCGGCACCGGTGCGCGACACGCGGCCGACGACCTCGTGGCCCGGCATGCACGGGTACACGGTGTTGGACCATTCGTTCTTGACCTGATGGATGTCGGAGTGGCACACGCCGCAATAGAGCACCTCGATCTCGACCTGCGACGGACCGGCTTCGTCGCGCTCGAACTCGAGCGGCTTCAGGCGACTGTAGGAATGCTTGGCGGCATAGCCGATGGCGTTGATCATGCGAGGCTCCTGGATGGGGCGACGCCCGCGCCGCATGCGCGGGCCCGCTCGAAGCCTAGATGATCGACGGCGGGTCGGTGCGGCGTTTCGGACCGCGACCCATCGACTTGTCGTCCGTCCGCGCGACGGCCGCCGACGACTGCGGACCGCCTGCCGATCGGCTGCCGATCAACGGGGCGGCGCGTCATCGCGGCTCGTCAGAAGCGCGTGGTCAGCGTCGTCAACCAGTCGGGCGAGCGGTCGACGAGCCAGCTTTCGATCCCCTTGTCGGCGCCGCTCAGGATCAGCGCGGCCAGGAGCAGCATCGCGCTGCCCATGACGACCTTGCCGATCCGTCCGGCCCGCAGCAGCGGACTGCGCGCGCGCGACACGACCGAGCGCGACGCGAGGCCGAGCAGCACGACCGGCAGCGCCGCACCGATGCCGAACAGGCTCATCAGCAGCGCGACCTGCGGCAGCTGCGACCCCTGGCTCGCCAGCATGATCGCGGCCCCGAGCGTGGGTCCGACGCACGGACTCCACACGACGCCGAGCAGCAGCCCGATGGCGAACTGCCCGGCCAGTCCGTCGAGCCGCATGCCTCGCAGCAGGCCGTGACCGACGTCGCCGACGCGGGCGGTCGCCGAAGCGAAGCCCGCCTGCATCCGCGAGACGAGCAACGTCAGGCCGAACAGCACCAGCAGGACGGCGCCCACCGTGCGGAAGCGCTCGCCGTCGAGACCGATCGACGCGCCGACGGATGCGAGCAGCGTGCCGATCAGCGCGAACGACAGCGCCAGTCCGCCCGCCAGCACCAGCGGTCCGCGGCGGTCGACGCCGACGGCCGTGCCGAGCAGGATCGGCACCACCGGCAGCACGCAGGGCGACAGGATCGACAAGCTGCCCGCGACCAGGCCCGTCGCATAGGCTCCGACCCCGAAGTCCACGGGTCAGCCCGCGGGTCGCGGGGCGTGCTCAGGCATGGGTCTTCCGGATCAGCGACTCGATGCCGTCGTGCGTCGTGTCGCCCACCGACCGAGCCACCTCGGTCCGGCCCCGGAAGCCGATCATCGTGCTCTGCATGCCCACGTTGTATTTCTTCAGCAGCGGCTTGTCGCGGTCGAAGTCGACGATGAACATCGTGACGTCCTTGTTGACCGGTTCGTGCATCAGCTCGGACTGGATCGGCGCCTGCGCCTTGCAGGTCGGGCACCAGCTGGCGTGCACGACGATGACCACCGGCTTGCCGCTCGCGGCGAGCTGGTCGACGGCGGCCTGGTCGTACGGCTTGATCTCGCCGGCGGCGGCGAAGGCGGCGGCGGCCGAGAGCAGCAGGGCGGTCAGCAGGCGGAAGGACTTCATGGGCGTTCCGATCGAAAAGGTGGGTGACGGGCCGCATCGCGCGAGCGGACGACGGCACGCGATACCCGCCTGGGTCGCGCGGCGTCCCGATCCATTACAACGCCGTGCTCAGCGCGCGAGCGCCGCGCGAAAGCGGCGCACGCCCTCGTCGAGCCGATCGGGCTTGCACGCGTAGCACCAGCGCACGAAGCCCTCGCCGTCGTCGCCGAACGCGCTGCCCGGTGCGAGGCCGACGCGCGCGTCGCGGACCATGCGCTTGCAGAACGCGAGGCTGTCGCCGGCCTCGTCCACGCGGAAGAACACGTACATGGCGCCGTGCGGCGCGTGGACCTCGACGCCGGGCAGCGTCGACAACGCGGCGACGAGATGGTCGCGCGACGTGCGCAGATCCACGATCAGCTCGCGGACGAACGGTTCGCCGTCGGTCACGGCCGCGACGCCGGCCTCCTGGACGAACGACGGCGCGCACGACGTGTTGTATTCGATCAGCTTGCCGAGGTCGCCGAGCAGGCTCGTCGGCAGGACCATCCAGCCGAGCCGCCAGCCGGTCATCAGCCAGCTCTTCGAGAACGAGTTGACGCAGATCACCCGCTCGTCGCGGGTCGCGACGTCGAGGAACGACGGCGCGCTCGGACCGTCGCCGAACCACAACCGCTCGTACACCTCGTCGGCCAGGATCCAGATGCCGTGGCGGCGGCAGTGGTCGAGCACGACCTGCTGCGCGTCGCGCGGCATGACCCAGCCGGTGGGGTTGTTCGGCGAGTTGACGATCAGCGCGCGCGTGCCGGGCGTGAGCGCCGCCAGCAACTGCTCGACGTCGAGGGTCCAGCCCGCCGCGCCGAACGCGAGCGACACCGTCTCGACGGTCGCGCCGAGGATCTTCGGGATCTCGATGACGTTGGGCCAGAGCGGCGTGACGGCGACGGCGCGATCGCCGGGCCCGATGACGAGCTGCGCGGCGAGCATCAGCGCGTTGACGCCGGCGCTGGTCACGACGACCTGGTCGGCCGCGGTCGCGCCGTGCAGGCGGCTCACGTACTGCGCGAGCGCGTCGCGCAGGCGTGGGATGCCGAGGTTGTGGGTGTAGAAGGTCGCGCCGCGGTCGAGCGCGTCGGCGGCCGCACGTCGCACGAAGGCCGGCGTGACCTGGTCCGACTCGCCGAACCAGAACGGCAGCACGTCGGCGAGGTGGAGGCCGGCGTTCGACACCTCGCGGATGCGCGAGCCGCGCAGGTTGCGGATGTCCAGGCGGGCCTGGGGGGAGGCGGTGGCGGGGTCGAGCGGGGCTTGGGTCATCGGTGGGAAAGGTCGGTCGAGGCGGCGCGGTCGCCGCGCGACCCGCACTGTGCCACCGCGCGAGTCGGTCCGGGCGTGGAAGCAACGCACGTCGACGCGGCGCTTGTTGCCGGCACGAACGTTGCATACGCTCGGGGCTCCGCCGCGCATCTCTCCAGGAAGCCCTGATGAAAAGAAAACTGCCCGCCGCCGCCTGGATCCTGATCGCGATGGTGATCGGCATCGTGATCGGCTACATGGTCTTCACGAGCTTTCCCGACAAGAAGACCGCCACGACGATCGCCGGCTACATCTCGATCATGTCCGACGTCTTCCTGCGATTGATCAAGATGTTGATCGGGCCGCTGGTGTTCTCGACGCTGGTGGTCGGCATCGCGCACATGGGCGACGCGTCGTCGGTGGGGCGCGTGTTCGGCAAGGCGCTCGGCTGGTTCGTCACCGCGTCGCTGGTGTCGCTGGTGCTCGGCCTGGTCCTCGCCAACCTGCTGCAGCCGGGCGAGAACCTCGGCCTGCCGCTGCCGGACATCGGCGCGTCGGCCAACCTCGCCACGTCCAAGTTCACGCTGAAGGACTTCGTCGGCCACCTGGTGCCCAAGTCGTTCTTCGAGGCGATGGCCAACAACGAGATCCTGCAGATCGTGGTGTTCTCGATGTTCTTCGGCGTCGCGCTGTCGGCGCTCGGCGAGCGCGGCAAGACGCTGATCGCGGTGATCGACGAGCTGTCGCACGCGATGCTCAAGATCACGGCCTACGTGATGAAGCTGGCGCCGCTCGCGGTGCTGGCCGCGATGGCGGCCACGGTCGCCACCAACGGCCTCGAGATCCTGCTCAAGTTCGCGGTGTTCATGGGCGACTTCTACATCGGCCTGTTCATCCTCTGGGGCCTGCTGATCGCGGCCGGCTACACGTTCCTCGGCAAGCGCATCCTGAAGCTGATGACGCTGATCCGCGAGCCGTTCCTGCTGTCGTTCGCGACCGCCAGCTCCGAGGCCGCCTACCCCAAGATCCTCGACGCGCTCGACCGCTTCGGCGTCAAGCGGAAGATCTCGGCGTTCGTGATGCCGATGGGCTACTCGTTCAACCTCGACGGCTCGATGATGTACTGCACGTTCGCCACGCTGTTCATCGCGCAGGCCTACGGCATCCATCTCACGCTCGGCACTCAGGTGACGATGATGCTGATCCTGATGATGACGTCGAAGGGCATGGCCGGCGTGCCGCGCGCGTCGCTGGTGGTGATCGCGGCCACGCTGAACCAGTTCAACATCCCCGAGGCCGGGCTGCTGCTGATCCTCGGCGTCGACACCTTCCTCGACATGGGGCGGTCGGCCACCAACGCGGTCGGCAACTCGATCGCCAGCGCCGTCGTGGCCAAGTGGGAAGGCGAGTTGCTGCCCGAGCGCGACGCGGAGAGCAACGCGCGGACGCTCGACACGAACGTCGCACCGATGCCGATGCCGGCCTGAACGGCATGAGCCCTCTCGTCGGCCGTCGGCTAAAGATGCGCGGTGCGCTCGCCGTGCTCGCGAGCGCGGCCCTGTCGTGGAGCGCGACGTCGCCCGCGCAATCGGATCAGGCACCGACACGGCTCACCGGCACGCTGCAAAAGGTGCAGGAGAGCGGGGCCATCACGATCGGCTATCGCGAGTCGTCGATCCCGTTCTCGTACCTGTCGGCGCGCGGCGAGCCGATCGGCTACTCGATCGACCTGTGCAAGCTGCTGGTCGACGCGATCGGCGAGGCGGTCGGCCGCAACGTGGCGATCCGCTGGGTGCCGGTCACGTCCGAGTCGCGCATCCCGGCCGTGAGCTCGGGCAAGGTCGATCTCGAGTGCGGTTCCACCACCAGCAACCTCGAACGGCAGAAGCAGGTGAGCTTCTCGCCGACGATGTTCGTGTCGGGCACCAAGCTGATGGTCAGGAAGGGCTCGCCGATCAAGTCCTACAGCGACCTGAACGGTCGGCGCGTGGTGGTCACGGCGGGCACCACCAACGAGAAGACGCTGCAGGACCTGAAGCGGAAGTTCAAGCTCGACACGACGATCGTGACCGGCGCCGACCATGCCGCGTCGTTCCGCATGCTGGCCGCGGGCGAGGCCGACGCGTTCGCCACCGACGACGTGCTGTTGTACGGGCTGCTGGCGCAGAACAACGCGCAGGGCGACTACGTGGTGATCGGCGACTTCCTGTCCTACGACCCGTACGGCGTGATGTTCCGTCGCGCCGACCCGTCGATGACGAAGCTGGTCGACGACACCTTCGTGCAACTGGCCGGGGACCGCGAGATCGAACGGCGCTACAACCGCTGGTTCCTGCGCAAGTTGCCGAGCGGCGTCAGCCTCGACCTGCCGATGAGCCCGCAGCTGGAAACCATCATCCAGGCGATGGCGGTGCGGTCGGAGAGCTGATCGCAGCGACGACCGATCGAAGCCGGCGCGGCTCGGGCGTCGTGCGCGTCAGTTGATCGCACGGTGGGTGACCGGCAAGCCCATGTCGAGCGCCACCCACTGCCACTTCGGGATGTGGTGGAAATCGAGGGCGCCCGGCACGCCTTCGACGGGGTGACCCTTCGTCATGCGATGCGTGATGGTGCGGGCGAGGTCCCCGGTGGCCGGACAGCTCCAGTTCCGCCCGTCCTCGACGACGCAGTTGCGGAAATGGCCGGACTCGCCGGCGTTGTCGCCGACCGTCCAGAACAGGACCTCGCGATGGGCCTTCAGCGCCCTGAAGCGGAAGCGTTCGCCGGCCTTCAGGTGGCCGTTGCACGTGTTGCCGGCCCATTGCCCGTCGACACAGGACGCGGTGTAGACGGTGGACTCGCCCTGCAGCATCAGGAAGTCGGTGGCCCACGAGGCGACGCCGAGGATCAGCAGCAACAGCAGCAGGACCACCGCGGGCATCACGCCGCTGCCGCGTCGGGAAGCGGGGACATCGACGATGTAGCTCGAAGTCGTCATGGCATTGAGCGGTTGGGCAATTCGGCGAGACCGGGCGGCGCACGCCCGAGCCGTCGGGCGGCGCTTTCATCTTACGCAGCCAGGCGCGGCCTGTCGTGCGCGATCGTCGCGACGATACCCCATTCATGCGGTGCCGACGCTTGCCGCATCACGCCGACGTCGCGCGTTGCCGCTGCGACGAGTGGCTCGTGCGAACGATGCGGCGTCGGGTGCGTCGACGCGACGAGCGCCGCGCCGTCTCGGCGATGGCGTGCGGAACGCGCCGGCCTCGTGCCGGCCGTACTTTCGTCAAACCAGCCTTGGACCGGCCCCCTGTGCATCGCGACCCGTTACCTCGTGCTCGCTAGACGTTACCCCACGGCGTGGGCGCGAGGAGGAAAGATTGTGGTCAGCCGACGGCGTTCGCGGCATGCTCCACGGGCTCTCCTTTCCGGTGATTCCCATGATCTCGATCTTCAAGCTCGCCACGCTGCGGCCCGCGCCCCGCGTTCGCCACGTGCGGACACGGGCTTCGACGGCGCTCGCCGCGCTCGCCTCGGTCACGTCGCTGACCTTGCTGGCATCGCTCGCGTCGGCGCCGGCGCTCGCGGCCGGCGCGACGATGCCGCTCGCCGATCCCGCGCTCGGCCTGGTGGAAGGCCAGTTGCCGATCCTGCCGGGATGGACCGGCACGGCGACGATCGATCGCGTCAGCGACCCGGTCGGCGGCGGAAGCGCGCAGTGGGCGGTCGACCTGCAGAGCCCGGACCGGTCGCGCGGGATCCGCATCCTGCCGGTGAGCTTCCACACGTTCGCGCCGGCCCTGCAGCAGTCCGGACCGCCGGCGCCGCCGCAGTCGAACGCGTATCTGGTCTTCCACTCGACGGCCGAGCTGCTGACGCAGCACATCCTGCCGCGCCTCGGCCTCGGCGGCGAGCCGTCGGCTCCGTTCGCGATCGACCGCGAGAAGATCGCGGCCGCCATGGCGAAGCTGCCGGCGAACGGAGCGCCGAACCCGTTCCACGATTCGGCCGCGGTCGTCGTGCGGAACGCCGTGCCCGGGCAGGAGATCCTCGTCGAGGCGGTCACCGTCGGCTTCGCGCGCGGCCTGCCGAACGAGATGAGCACCACGCAGGTGCATTGCACGACGAGATCGCGCGCCTGCCGGACCTGGTTCCCGACCCGGACTGGGTGCGGGCCGATCAGGCCCTCGCCGACCGCAAACTCGCAGAGATCGCGCAGCAGGGCCAGCGCGCGCGAGCGCAGATGGACCAACGGCAGGCCGGCCCGCACGCCACCATCCAGGCCAATTCGAACGCGCAGTTCGCGGCCGGCCAGCAGCGGGCGGCCGCGCAGCGCGCGCAGTTCGACCAGCAGAACGCGGCGTGGCGCCGCGGCCAGCAGGCCAAGACCGACAGCAGCGCGCTGTTTCGCGGCTATCTCGGCAACAACAGCGTGACCTACAAGTGGTGCGGGCCGGGCGGTGCGGTGCAGTTCATGACCGACAGCCTCCAGTCGCCGGGGAGCGGCTACCAGCGCTGCTAGGAGCCCGGGCGAGAGCGGGGCGAGGCGCGGCGCACGTCTCGCCCGTCGGGCCGGCGGCGGTCACGGGCGGTTCAGCGCCGCCTCCGCCTCGGACAAGGCCTTCCTGCCGGCGTCGCGGATCGCGATCGTCACGTCCAGCTTGCCCTTCGCTTCGGCATCGGTCGGTCGCTCGTCGACGGCGGCCTGCGCTTCCGTCACGGCATGCTCCAGGTCGTGCAGGCGCGTCCTGGCGGCTTCCCAGGTTTCTTCTTCGGGCGTCATGTCGTCTCTCCGCTGGTTCGGCCCGTCGCCTGCGAATCGCGAGCGACGAGGAGGCCCGGTCGGACCCCAGAGCGGGCGAGCACGCGACATGCCCGTCTGCACGTCTCCCGGTCGGACAGCGGTCCAGCGATCCGCACGCAGCTTGCCGAGCGATGACCGTGCGACCCGCACAAAAGAAAATGGCCTGCATTTCTGCAAGCCATCGCACTGGTGGCTCGGGGCGGAATCGAACCACCGACACGCGGATTTTCAATCCGCTGCTCTACCGACTGAGCTACCGAGCCAAGGGGCGCGATTATACGCAGCGCTTCCTCGCAGCGGCAAGGGAGCGCGGGCGGTACCGTCGAGGCCGCTCGCTATAATCCGTCGACGAATCCCAGGGCCGATGCGGCGCGGTCCCAAGGGTCCGCCTCGCCCCACTCCAACGCCGGGTCCATCGCTGCTTCCATTGCTGGTTTCATCGCTGCTTTCTTCGCTAATCCCATCGCTGCCCCCATCGCACGTCCCATCACTGGTCCCATCGCCGACATCGCCGTGATCGGCGGCGGTCTCGTCGGCGCCGCGACGGCACTGGCCGCGGCGCATGCCGGCCTGGTCAGTACCTGGGTCGTAGGGCGCCCGGCGACCGGGTCGGAACCCGTCGCCGCGCTCGAAGCGGACGTGGCGCCGAGCGCTCGCACCGTCGTGGGCGGCAGCGATCGTGACCTGCGCGTCTACGCCATCAGCCCCGGCACGCAGCGCTTCCTCGACCGCCTGCGCGTGTGGTCCCGGCTCGACGCGTCGCGCCTGGCGCCGGTGTTCGACATGCGCGTCCACGGCGATGCCGCATCCGGCGCCGCGCTGCACTTCGGTGCCTACGAGACGGCCACCGAACGTCTCGCCACCATCGTCGAGCATCGCGAGCTGGCCCGTGTCCTCGAGACCGCGGCCAGCTACCTGCCCGGCATCGAACGGGTCGAGGGGATGGCGGCGGGCTTCACCGTCGAAGCCGATCACGTCGTCGTCGCCACGGAACGCGGGCCACGGCGCGCGCGCGTCGTCGTCGCGGCGGACGGCGCGGACTCGCCGACCCGCGACGCGATGGGCATCGGCACCACCGGCCGCGCGTACGGCCAGCGCGCGGTGATCGGCAACTTCGGCTGCGCCCGACCGCACGCGGGCACTGCGTTCCAGTGGTTCACCAGCGAAGGCGTGATCGCCTTGCTGCCGCTCGCGTCGTCGGCGGGCGACGGCGCACCCGCCCTGTCGCTGGTCTGGTCCGCCCCCGACGCGCTGGCCGACCGGTTGATGCAGGAAGGGCCCGAGGCGATCGCCGCCCGGCTTTCGCTCCTCGTCGCGGCGCGAGCCGACAGCGCGCTCGGACCGCTGACCGCGCTCGGTCCGCTCGCGGCCATTCCTCTCCTGATGCGCTCCGCCGATCGCCTGATCGCCCCCCGCTCGGCGCTGGTCGGCGACGCGGCGCACGTCATCCATCCGCTGGCCGGCCAGGGACTCAATCTCGGCCTCGGCGACGTCGAAGCGCTGATCGCATCGATGGCCGGGCGCGAAGCGTTCCGCGACTGCGGCGACCGCGCGGTGCTACGGCGCTACGAACGGGCGCGTGCCGAACCGGTCCGCACCATGCGTCGGCTGACCGATGGGCTCGCCCGGCTGTTCGCCGACGATCGTCCGGCGGTCGCGCAGCTGCGCGGGCTCGGCCTGCGTCTCTTCGATCGCGCCACGCCGCTCAAGCGGATCGTCGTGCGACAGGCGGGCGGTTGACGCTATCCTGCCGTGTCGGGCGCCCTGCGTCCGCGCCTCGTCCCACCGGAGTCCGCATGCCCTCGTTCCGCCTGCCGTCCCGCATCGTCCTCGTCGCGGTCGCCCTGTCGGCATTGCTGTCCGTCTTCGTGACCGGCCCGGCCCGAGCGCAGGCCGGGCCGTCCAGGCCCGCGATGTCGCTGGCGCCGGGCGCCAATCCGGCGGACGCCGGCGCCGGCGCGCCGGTCGACGATCCGGTGCTGAAGAAGAATCTCGAGACGCGGATCGGCGCGACGGTCGACAGCATCAACAAGCTGCCGGTGACCGGCCTCTACGAGGTGCGGGTCGCGGCCGACGTGTTCTATACCGACCCGACCGGCAACTACATCTTCGTCGGCAACGTCATCGACCTGCGCACGCGCGAGAACCTGACGCGCACGCGGCTCGGCGCGATCAAGCAGGCGTCGCTGCCGACCTTCAAGTTCGCCGACCTGCCGCTCGACGTCGCGGTCAAGGTCGTCAAGGGCGGCGGCAAGCGCAAGGTCGCCATCTTCGAGGATCCCAACTGCGGCTATTGCAAGAAGCTCGAGAAGTCGATCCTCGACATCGGCGACGTCACGATCTACGTGTTCCTCTACCCGGTGCTCGGGCCCGACTCGCTGGTCAAGTCGAAGCAGATCTGGTGCTCGAAGAACCGGGCCAAGGCCTGGAACGACTGGATGCAGAACGCGACGGCGCTGGACGGCGACGGCGGCTGTGCGACGCCGCTCGACAAGACGCTCGAGCTGGGCAAGAAGCTGAAGGTCGACGGCACGCCGACGCTGTTCTTCTCGAACAACCGGCGCGTCGAGGGAGCGGTCGAGGCGAGCGACCTGGAGAAATTTCTGGCGGGTTGAGCCGCGCGACGGCGTCGCGCTCGTTCGACGACGGCGTCGATCGACAGCGGGCGGTGCGGGACGTCGACTTGCCGAACGAGTCGAAACGCGTGGTGCGTCGATCCGGTCTCCTCATCGCGGCACCAGCACCCACATCCGGCCGTCCTGCTTCATGCGGCCCGCCTGTTCCCCGGCCGCTCCGCCGAAGCCCCAGAAATAGTCGGCCCGCACCGCGGCGCCGGGCGCGGCGGCGATCGCGCCGCCGGTGTCCTGCGCCATCACCAGTCGCTGCAGCGGCGCGTCGGACAGGGGCAGCGTCGTCGCCAGGAACACCGGCGAGCCGAGCGGCACCACGCGCGGGTCCACCGCGATCGATCGCTGCGCGGTCAGCGGCACGCCGAGCGCGCCCTTCGGTCCCTTCGTCGGATCGACGATCGCTTCCTCCTTGAAGAACACCTCGCTCGGATTGGCCGCGAGCAACTCGCCAAGGCGCTGCGGGTGGGCCTGCGCCCAACTGCGGATGCTCTGCATCGACGCCTGCGACAACGTCATCTCGCCGCGGTCGACGAGCCAGCGGCCGACCGACTTGTACGGCTGTCCGTTCTGGTCCGCGTACGCGAGCCGGACGGTCTCGACGACCTTGCCGCCGCGCATCAGCTCGACGCGCCCGGAGCCCTGGATCTCGAGGAAGAACGCGTCGATCGCGTCGTCGACCCACAGCACCTCCTTGCCTCGCAACGCGCCGCTGGCCGACAGCTCGCCGCGCGGCAAGTAGGGCACGACCGTGCGGCCCACGATGCGCCCGCGCAGCCGCTTGCCCTTCAGCTCCGGGTACAGCGACGTCATGTCGACGATCAGCAGGTCGTCGGGCACGCCGTACACCGGCGTGAGATACGGTGCCACCGGGACGCGGCTGCCGCGCAGCAACGGCTCGTAGTAGCCGGTGACGAGGCCCGTGTCGTTGCCGTCGCTCGTCGTCAACCGGTTGGGCACGAAACGGGTCTCGAAGAAGTCGCGCACCGCGAGCGGGTCGCGGCCGTCGACACGGCGCGCCGCCGTGCAGACCGCGGTCCACTCGGGCTTGCGGGCCAGCGCCTCGCACGAGGCGAGCAAGGCCGGCCACGCCTCGCTCACGGCATCGCTCGACCAGCCGGGCAGCGCGGACCAGGTCGTCGGCACGAGCAGCGGCTTGGCAGCCGCGACCGGTGGCGCGACCGGTGGTGCGAGCGGCGGGAGCGGCTCGACGACCACCGGGGACGGCGAGCGCGTCTCGGGCACGGCTTACGTAACGTTCG
>CAHJXF010000003.1 GCA_903644065.1 Betaproteobacteria bacterium | reverse complement strand
GTTATCGTGGTCGGAGGCGGTCACGCCGGAACGGAGGCCGCTGCGGCGGCGGCCCGCCGGGGCGCTCGGACGGCGGGCCGTCGCGCTGTCGGCGGATCTGCGCGACGAAGCCGCGACCCGCGACCTCGTCGCGCGGGCGGCGGCGGCGCTGTCGCCACCGCTCTGCGTGGTCAACAGCGCCTCGTTGTTCGCGCCCGACGACGCGAACGACCTCGACTACGCCAGTCTCGATGCCCACCTGCGCACCAACGTCGCGGCGCCGATCGTGCTGGCGCAGACGCTGCACCGGATGCTGCGCGCCCGGCAACGCGGCGTGATCGTCAACCTGCTCGACCAGAAGCTCTTCAATCCCAATCCCGACTTCCTGTCGTACACGCTGTCGAAAGCCGCGCTGCACAGCGCGACGACGCTGCTGGCGCGGGCCTATGCGCCGAAGCTGCGGGTGGTCGGCGTGGCGCCGGGCCTGACGATGCCGTCCGCCGACCAGACCCAGCGCGAGTTCAAAAAGGCGCACGGCCGCACGCCGCTCGGCAGGTCGAGCACGCCGGCCGACATCGCGCGGGCCGTGTGCTTCCTGGTCGGCGCACCCGCGATCACCGGCACCACGCTGGTCGTCGACGGCGGCCAGCACCTCGTGCCCACCGAGCGCGACGTGATGTTCGTGACGCGCGCCCCCGCATGAGCACGCCCTTCCCGCCCGACCTGTCGGACTGCCGCCGGGTCTACCTGCGCAACTTCGTGCTCGACGCCAATATCGGCGTCCACGAATGCGAGAAGCAGGGCGCGCAACGCATCGTCGTCAACGTCGATCTGTACGTGCCGCTCGCCGCGACGACGCCGCGCCACGACCACATCGGCGAGGTCCTCGACTACGATTTCATCCATGCCACGATCCGCGCCCGAGTGGCCGTCGGCCACATCGACCTGCAGGAGACGCTCTGCGACGATGTCGCGCGCACGCTGCTCGCCCACCCGCTGGTGCGCGCCGTGCGCGTCGCGACCGAGAAGCCCGACGTCTATCCCGACTGCGACGCGGTGGGCGTCGAGGTGTTCCATCGCAAGCCCGCCTGAGCGCCGACGGCCGTGACCGCCGACATCGACGAAGCCGGTAGCGACCACGCCGCGCAGGCCGCGCACGCGACGCGGTCGGTCAGCGACCGGAAGCTCGAGAAGCGGCTGTGCCGCCTCGCGGGCCAGGCGATCGGCGACTTCAACATGATCGAGGACGGCGACCGCGTGATGGTCTGCGTGTCGGGCGGCAAGGACAGCTACGGCCTGCTCGACATCCTGATCCGGCTGCGCGACCGCGCGCCGATCGACTTCACGCTGGTTGCGGTCAATCTCGACCAGAAGCAGCCGGGCTTCCCGGCGCACGTGCTGCCCGACTACCTGACGCGCCTGGGCGTGCCGTTCCACGTCGAGACCCAGGACACGTACTCGATCGTCAAGCGCCTGATCCCCGAGGGCAAGACCACCTGCTCGCTGTGCTCGCGGCTGCGACGCGGCGCGCTGTACCGCGTCGCGGGCGAACTGGGCTGCACGAAGATCGCGCTCGGCCATCATCGCGACGACCTGTTCGAGACCTTCTTCCTCAACCTGTTCTATGCCGGTCGGCTGAAGGGCATGCCGGCGAAGCTCGTGTCCGACGACGGCAGGCACGTCGTGATCCGCCCGCTCGCCTACGTCGCCGAACGCGATCTCGCGCGCTGGTCGGTGCTGCAGGACCATCCGATCATCCCGTGCGACCTGTGCGGTGCGCAGGAAAACCTGAAGCGCCGCGAGATGAAGGCGATGCTGCGCGACTGGGAGCAGCGCTTCCCGGGCCGCATCAAGAGCATCGCGGCGGCGATGCAGGCGGTGGCGCCGTCGCATCTGCTCGATCGCTCGCTGTATCCGTTCGCCGACCTGCGGGCCGCGGGCGAGCCGATGGCCGACGGCGACCGGGCGTTCGACGACGACCCGTGCGCCACGCCACTGACGGGCATTCCCCTTGCTGCGTTCGGTCGCGACGTCTTGGAGGACGACTGATGAGCGGTCAGGGTTCGAGCGGCAACGTCATCGCCGCGGTGTGCAGCTTCTTCATCCCCGGCCTCGGCCAATTGGTCCAGGGCCGCCTGTTGCCGGCGTTCCTGTTCTTCGTCGCCGGCATCGCGGCGTGGGTCGTGCTGCTCGGCTGGGTGTTCCACATCTGGTCGGTGATCGACGCGGCGCTGTGGAAGGGACCGTCGACCCTCGGATGACGCGACGCGACCGGTGACCGGCCAGCCGTAATCCCCCGCCTCACGGCAGGTCGCGCTGGAAGGCGGCGATCGCCGCGTACTGCGCCTCGAGCTGGAGCGGGATCGCCGCGAAGATCGGCGCCAGTCGCGCGTAGGTCCGCGCTGCCTCGGCATCGGGCACGTGGCGATGACTGGCGCCGACCAGGCCCGCCACTTCGTCGAGCGATCGCAGTTCGCCGAGCGCGTACAGCCCCAGCATCGCGGCGCCGAAGCACGAGCTCTCGATGTTCTCGGGCACGATCACTTCGCGGTCGAAGACATCGGCCAGCATCTGCCGCCACATCGGCGACCGCGCGAAGCCGCCGGTCGCCTTGATCAGGGTCGTGCGACCGATCAGCGACTCGACCGCCGGCAGGATGGTGTGCAGGTTCATCAGCACGCCCTCGAGCACCGCGCGGATCATGTGCTCCTTCCGATGATGCATCGCGAGGCCGAAGAACGAGCCGCGCAGGTCGGCGTTCCAGAGCGGCGCCCGCTCGCCGGCGAGGTAGGGGTGGAACAGCAGGCCGCCGGCGCCCGGTGCGATGCGGGCGGCGATGTGCGTCAGCACCTCGTACGGATCGATGCCGAGGCGCCTGGCGGTCTCGGTCTCGGCCGCCGCGAACTCGTCGCGCACCCAGCGCAACACGATGCCGCCGTTGTTGACCGGACCGCCGACGACCCAATGGTTTTCGGTCAGCGCGTAGCAGAACGTGCGGCCGGCGGCATCGGTGCGCGGCGCGTCGACCACCGTCCGCATCGCGCCGCTGGTGCCGATGGTGAGCGCCACCGCGCCGCGTTCGATCGCGCCGACGCCGAGGTTGGACAGCACGCCGTCGTTGGCGCCGACGATCACCGGCGTGGTCGCGACGAGGCCGAGCGCACGGGCCTGCGCCGCGTCGACGAACGCGAGGCGATGGGTAGTCGCGACCAGCGTCGACAGGCGCGACGGATCGAGCTCGACCAGCGCCAGCGCACCGGCGTCCCAGTCGAGTGCGTCGAGGTCGAGCAGACCCGTGGCCGACGCGATCGAGTGGTCGACGACGGACGCGCCGCACAGCCGCTTCAGCACGAACTCCTTGATGCCGACGAAGCGGTGCGCCCGGCGCCAGACGTCGGGACGCTCGTGCCGCAGCCACAGCAGCTTGACCAGCGGCGACATCGGGTGGATCGGCGTGCCGGTGCGTCGATAGAGCGCGAGGCCGTCGTGCTCCGCGTTGATCTTCAGGGCCCACGGCGCGGCGCGGTTGTCGGCCCACGTGTAGCTCGGTGTCAGCGGGCGGTCCTCCGCATCGACCGCGATGACGCTGTGCATCGCGGCGCTGAAGGCGACGCAGGCCACGTCCTCGCCGGCGACGCCGGCCGCCGTCACCGCGCCGTGGATGGCCACGACCGCGGCGCGGAAGATGCGCTCGGGGTCCTGCTCGGCCGCGCCGGGAACCGGCGTCATCAACGGATACTCGACCGCGTGATGACCGAGCGACGCACCGCGTCGGTCGCCATCCGCCGCGAACACCACGGCCTTCGTGCTCGTGGTGCCGATGTCGACGCCGACCACGCTCCGCGTCATGGCGATGAGCGCGTCACACGAACAGCGACAGCAGCATCACCAGCACGATGCCGACCACCGAGATGATCGTCTCCATCGCGGTCCAGGTCTTGAAGGTCTCGGCGAGCGACAGGTTGAAGTACTGTTTGACCAGCCAGAAGCCCGCGTCGTTGACGTGCGACAGGATCAGCGACCCGGCACCGGTCGCCAGCACCAGCAGCTCGCGGTTGACGCCCGGCACCAGCGTCACGATCGGCGCGACGATGCCGGCCCCGGTGATGGTGGCGACCGTCGCCGAGCCGGTGGCGATGCGGATCAGCGCGGCCACGAGCCACGCCAGCAGGATCGGCGACAGGTGCGCGTGCACGGCCATCTCGCCGATGGTCCTGCCCACGCCGGTCGCGATCAGCATTTGCTTGAAGCCGCCGCCGGCACCGATGATCAACAGGATCGCCGCGACCGGGTTCAGACTCGCTTCGAGCTGCTTCGCGACGCCCTTCGCGTCGAGGCCGCGGTCGAAGCCGAAGGTCTTGATGCCGACCAGCAAGGCCGCGAGCAGCGCGACGATCGGGTTGCCGATGAAGTCCATCCACTGCCGCACGGGACTGTCGGCCGCGGTCGCCAGGTCGGCGAAGGTCTTGGCCAGCATCAGCGCGACCGGCAGCAGCACGGTGAACAGCGTGACGCCGAAGCCGGGCATGTCGTCGCGCCGCTCGCCGCGATCGTGGGCGAGCGTCTCGGCGAGTCCGTGCGTCGCCAGGCCCGGCACGCGCTTCGCGATCCAGGCGCCGTAGACCGGACCCGCCAGGATCGCCGTCGGCAGGCCGACCAGCAGGCCGTAGAAGATGGTCCGGCCGATGTCGGCGCCGAACGCGCCGATGGCGAGCAGCGGTCCCGGGTGCGGCGGCACGAGGCCGTGCACCACCGACAGACCGGCCAGCAGCGGGATGCCGATCTTGACCAGCGACACGCCGCTGCGCCGCGCGACGATGAACACCAGCGGCGCCAGCAGCACGAAGCCGATCTCGAAGAACAGCGGAATGCCGACCAGGAAGGCCGCGATCATCATCGCCCAGTGCACCTTCGCTTCGCCGAACGCGTCGACCAGCGTGCGGGCGATGCGGTCGGCACCGCCCGACTCGGCCATCAACTTGCCGAGCATGGTGCCCAGCCCGAGCAGCACGCCGACGAAGCCGAGCGTGCCGCCGAAGCCGTCCTGGAATTCCTTCACGACCTTCGACACCGGCAGCCCGGTCGCGAGGCCGAGGAACCCGGAGGCCAGGATCAGCGCGATGAACGGATGCAGCTTGAAGCGGGCGATCAGGACGATCAGCCCGAGGATGGCGATCGCCGCGGCGGCGAGCAGGAAAGCCGGTCCTTCGAACGCCATGATGTCTCCCCGTGGTCGCGGATCGCGCGTCGCGGCACACGAGCGCGTCCCGACTTCGTCGGTCGCGACCGATTGTAGACGCGTGCATCGCGCAGCGCCGCGCGTTCAGGCCTGCAGCCGGAACGGGTTGAAGTTCGTGCCGCGGTCGTACCAGTCCTCGTTCTCGGCGCGCTTGAGGAAGCCCACCAGCCGGTAGGTGAGCGGCGTCGACAACACCTCCCACGCCGTCTTCAGCACGTACTGGACCAGCGCCACCTTGACGATGTCGGCCGTCTCCCAGAGGCCGTAGAACGCGATCGCGTAGAACAGCGACGAGTCGACCGCTTCGCCCACCACCGTCGAGCCGATGGTCCGGGTCCAGAGATGGCGACCGCCGGTCAGCAGCTTGAGTCGCGCCAGCACGTAGCTGTTGGCGAAGCTGCCGCACCAGAACGCGATCATCGACGCGGCGGCGATGCGCCACGCGTTGCCGAACACCGTCTCGAGCGCGGGCTGGTAGGTCTTCATGTAGTCGGAGGGACCGGCCGGCAGGTGCACCACCACCCACGCCATGAACGATGCGAAGGCGATGGCGAAGAAGCCGGCCCAGACGACGCGCCGGTCGCGCGCGTAGCCGTACACCTCGGTCAGGATGTCGCCGAAGAAGTAGCTGATCGGGAAGAACAGGATGCCGGCCCCGAACGGCGTGGGCCCGACGATCGGCAGGTCGATCACCGCCTGCTTGGCCGCGCCGATGAAGTTGGAGCAGATCAGCACGCAGACGAACGCGGCCATCACGAAGTCGTAGTAGCGATAGGTGCGTACGGGCGCGGTGTCGGAAAGCATCGAGGCACGTCCAGCGGGAAGAGGCTCGCAGAATCGCACACAGCCTGCGCTGCAGCCGGTTCGAGGCCCGCGTTCAGCCCTTCGCGACCCGCGGCCTGGCGAGCAGCGCCTTCAGCCCGGCCATGCGCTGCTGCGGCGTGAGGGTCGAGTCGTCGACGATCGTCGGCGCCTCGTCCAGCCCCAGCTCCGCGATGAAGCGCGACGGCTCGCACGCCTGGTGATCGCGCGCCCGTCGCCGCTTGCGGCACCAGCTGATCGACAGACTGCGCTGCGCGCGCGTGACGCCCACGTACATCAGCCGCCGCTCCTCCTCGATGCGTTGCGAATGCAACGCAGGATCGTCGTCCTCGTGGCCCTTGTGCGGCAGCAGTCCTTCCTCGATGCCGACCAGGAACACGTGGCCGAACTCGAGACCCTTGGCCGCATGCAGGGTCGACAGCCGCACCGCGTCGACGTCTTCCTCTCGGTCGTCGAGCATGCTCAGGAGCGCGATGGACTGCGTCGCCGCGATCAGGCTCTTGCCATCCTCCTCGCAACGCCGCGCGATCCACGCGGTGAAGTCGAGCACGTTCTGCCAGCGCTTTTGCGCACCGCGCTCGTCGGCCGCGTCGAACAGGTGGGCGCGGTAGTCGATCGCGCCCAGCAGGTCGTCGAGCACGCGCCCGGCGGGCTCGCGCTCGGCGCGATCCTGCATGCGGTTGACGAACGCGGTGAACTGCTCGACCGGCTCGATCTGGCGGGCGGCGACGCGCAGCGAGAACGCCGACTCGCAGGCCGCCTCGAACAACGACACGTCGCGCTGGCTCGCGTAGTGGCCGAGCGCCTCGAGCGTGGCGGTGCCGACGCCGCGCTTCGGCACCGTGATCGCCCGGATGAACGCCGGGTCGTCGTCGACGTTCGCGAACAGGCGCAGCCACGCCATCAGGTCGCGGATCTCGGCGCGCTCGAAGAACGACTGGCCGCCCGACAGCACGTAGGGGATCTTCTCCTTCCGCAACGCCTCCTCGAACACGCGGGCCTGGTGGTTGCCGCGGTACAGCACGGCGTAGTCGGCCCACTTCGTCTTGCGCTCGAAGCGATGAGCGGCCATGCGGATCGCCACCGACTCGGCTTCGTGGAGATCGTCGTCCATCGGGCTGATGGTCACGGCATCGCCCGGTCCGTGCTCGCTCCACAACTTCTTCTCGAACAGCTTGGGGTTGGCCGCGATCAGCGCGTTGGCGGCCGACAGGATGCGGCCGCTCGAGCGGTAGTTCTGCTCGAGCTTGACGACCCGCAATGCCGGATAGTCGCGCTGCAGGTTGGCGAGATTGTCGAGCGTGGCGCCGCGCCATGCGTAGATCGCCTGGTCGTCGTCGCCCACCGCGGTCAGCGCGGCGCGCGGCCCGGCCAGCTGCCTGAGCAATCGATACTGGCAGGCGTTGGTGTCCTGGACCTCGTCGACCAGCAGGTAGCGCAGCCGCGACTGCCAGCGATACAGCACGTCCTGATGCTGCTCGAAGAGGTCGACCGCGCGGCCGATCAGGTCGTCGAAGTCGACCGCGTGATAGGCGCGCAGCGTCGCCTGGTAGCTGCGATAGACGCGGGCATCGACTGCGCTGTCGGCGTCGGCATCGCCGCTGCCGCTGCCGCCGCGGCCCTCGCCGCGCTCGATCGCCTCCGGCGACAGCATCGCGTTCTTCCACAGCGACACGCGGGTCTGCAGCCGCTTGACGTGGCCCGGATCGGTACTGGCCGACAGGTCCTGCAGGATGCCACGGGCATCGTCGGCCGACAGGATCGAGAAACGGGGACGCAGGCCGACGACCTCCGCCTCCTGCCGCAGGATCTGCAGGCCCAGCGCATGGAAGGTCGACACGGTCAGGCCCCGCGAAGCCTTGGCGTCGAGCAACGCACCGACCCGCTCGCGCATCTCGGCCGCGGCCTTGTTGGTGAAGGTGAGCGCGGCGATCTGGCGCGCCTGGTAGGCCTCGGTGCCGATCAGGTGGGCGATCTTGTGCGTGATGACTCGCGTCTTGCCGCTGCCCGCACCGGCGAGAACGAGGCACGGACCGTCGACGTGGAGGACGGCTTCGCGCTGAGGCGGGTTGAGCGGGATGGGGATCGACATCGATGCGGAATCGGCATCGACGGCGTGCGACGGATGCGGCAGGAATGCTACACGACCACGACCTCTCGATCGCTTCTGCGAGCGGACCGAGCCGAAGCCCGGCCGGTGTTCAGGCCATCGGGCTGGTGGCCGGCGGATCGATGATCGGCGGGGGCGACATGGGCGGTGTCTCGATCGGCTCCGGGACCTCGGACGGCGACGGGTCGGACACCGGAGCCGGCCCGGGCATCGGATTGTCGGGGATCGGGGACGACGGCGAGCCAGGCTGCGGCTCGGGAGTGATATGCATTTCGAGTGCTGGATTGATCAAATGGTCGGACAAGACGCGACTCCGGTGAGGTCATGACGCGAAAAAAAGGGGCTCGCGCCCCTTGGTCCATCGAGCCGCCTGCGGCTCAACGTCCCTTGACGACGTCCTTGACGTCCTCGGTGACGTCGCCCGCGGTGGAGCGCACCTTGCCCGCGACCTGCTGGGCGTCGCCCTTGGCTTCGAGCGCCTTGTCGTCGGTCGCCTTGCCTGCGACTTCCTTCACCTTGCCGACCGCTTCTTCGGCACGACCCTTGACTTGTTCCTTGTTCATGGAAACCTCGCAACGTTGGTTGGGAAATCGGAACGACTCCCTGGGAGTCGCCGCGAACCGCCGACGCAGTGTGGACCGACCGCAAAAGTGAGCATTTCGGCGCGGTCCTGATCGGCTTGTAGGCGAACGGGCGGATCAGCCCGACGGCCGCCCGGAGGCGGTCAGATGTCGAGCGGATCGATCTCGATGTGCCAGCGGATGCGCGATCGTCGAGCGCGCAGCGCGGCCAGCCACCGGTCGAGGAACGCATGCAAGGCGGGACGACCGCCACTCTCGACGAGCAACTGGGCGCGCTCCACGTTCGCCACGCGCGCCACGGCCATCGGCACGGGGTCGTAAAGTTCGATGGCCGCGTCCGCCATCGCCTCGTCGAGCAGGGTCGTGCCGACGACCCGGGCTTCTGCGAGGAAGGCGATGGCATCGGCGGCCTCGCTCGCTTCGGCCCGCATCACGGCCTGGAACGAGTACGGCGGCAGTCCCGCCGCCTTGCGTTCGGCCAACTGGTTCTCGGCGAAACGTTCGAAGTCGTGCGCCACCAGCGCTTCGAACAGCGGGTGCTCCGGCGCCCGCGTCTGGATCAGCACCTCGGCCGCGACGGATCGCGGTCCGCCCCGACCCGCTCGTCCGGCCACCTGCATCAGGTTCGAGAACAGGCGCTCGCCGGCGCGAAAGTCGTGCGAGTACAGCGCACTGTCCGCATCGAGCACGCAGACCAGCGTGACGTTGCGGAAGTCGTGCCCTTTCGCCAGCATCTGCGTGCCGACGAGGATGTCGAGATCACCGACATGGACGGCTTCGAGCAGTCCGGCGGCCGAGCCCTTCCGGCGCGTGCTGTCGCGGTCGATGCGCGCGATGCGCGCGTCGGGGAACAGCGCGGCGAGGCCTTCCTCGACGCGCTGGGTGCCGCGGCCGACCGCGGCCAGGTCGGCGTTGCCGCACGCGGGACAGGCGCGCGGCACGCGACTGCGCCATCCGCAGTGATGGCAGTGCAGGTGGCGATCGGCCTTGTGGAAGACGGCGTTGACGCTGCAGCGCGGACAGGCGCTGACCCAGCCGCAAGCGCCGCAAGCCAGCACCGGCGCGTAACCGCGCCGGTTGTGGAACACCAGCACCGGCTCGCGGCGCGCGATGCGGTCGGCGATGGCGGCGCGGACCGCCTCGGTCAGCCCGTGCTGCGTGGCGGCACCGAGCGTCGGCACCAGGCGGATCGTCGGCAGGACGGCGTCGGCGACCGCCCGCTCGCCGAGGACCAGTTTGTCGTAGCGCCCGTTTCGCGCCCGCGCCCAGGTCTCCATCGACGGCGTCGCCGAAGCGAGGACGACCGGAACCGGTCGTCCGTCCCGTCCGCGTCGCGCCCGCACGATCGCCAGGTCGCGGGCCGAGTAGCGCAGGCCCTCGTGTTGCTTGTACGAGGCGTCGTGCTCCTCGTCGACGACGACCAGCCCGAGGCGCGGCAACGACGCCAGGACCGCGAGTCGCGTGCCGAGCAGCACGTCTACTTCGCCTTCATGAGCGAGCAACCACTGACGCAGCCGCTCGCCGGCGGCATGGCCGCTGTGCAGGCTGCCGATCCGGACGCCGGGCAGGCCCAGGCGGAAGGTTTCGGCGAGTTGCGGCGTCAGGTTGATCTCCGGGACGAGCACCAGCGCCTGCAGGCCGGCCTCCACGACGGCAGCGATGGCCCGCAGGTAGACCTCCGTCTTGCCGCTCCCGGTGATGCCGTAGAGCAGCATCGGTTTCGGTGCCGCCGCACCGGTGCGTGCGGCTTCGATCGCCGCAAGGGCGGCCGACTGCATCGCATTGAGCCGCCGGGGCGCGACGGGCCCGGCGCCCGACGACGCGGCCGGGGACACCTTCGCCGCCCGCTTGACCGCCCGACCGATGGCCGGCAGTACGGCATGCGGCGTCGTTCCCTCAGCCACCGCCTCGCGGTCGACCACGTAGCGCGCCGCGTCCCGCATCGGGGCCGGCAGGGCGGGGACGATCACCTCGCCGATCGGCCGGTGGTAGTAATCGGCCGCGAAACGCATCAACCACAACCAGTCCGGCGAGACGGGTGCCAGCGCGTCGATCGACGCCACGACGTCGCGGACGCGCGGCTCGTCGACGGTGGTCTCGTCCACGCGATCGACGACAAGGCCGACCACGATTCGCGCGCCGAACGGGACGAGCACGAAACGGCCGATCTCGATCGGCCCGCCCTGCCATCGATAATCGTAGAGTCCGTCGCCGACGCCGAGCGACGCGGCGACGGCCGCCGGGAGGTCGATGGCGACACGAACGAACGAGGGCATCGACGGCTGCGGAGCGGCGGAACGTTCAAGACACCGCAGAAATTCGTAGTAAGTGGTTGTGACTACGGCGATTTTTTTGTATGCACAGATGCTGTGGACAACTTTGTGAAGAAAGCGCCCGCAGTATCGCTAAGCATCGGACTGGAAAGGCTTTTTGTCAAAATGCCGAAACATTGAGCAGCAATTAAAATACATGAAAACAACGACTTACGTATTGGAGGTGGTTGTCCGAAGCTGCCGGCCCGGTGAGTGGGCCGACTTTATGTTTTGTGCATAAGTCAAGCGGATTCGCAGCGCGATTGCGACAGTCGACTTGCTGCGATGCGACGGATCAGGCGGGCGCGCTCGACGGGAAACCCGGCCCCCGACCGAATGCGTGAACCGCTTCCACCAACGTGGTCACGGCGTCGGGCGGGGTGAACTGCGAGATGCCGTGGCCGAGATTGAAGACGTGGCCCGGCGTGCGAGGGCTGTCGAACGCCGTCAGGACCTTCGCCGCCTCGGCCCGGATCGCCTCGTCGGTTCCGAACAGCGCGGAGGGATCGAGGTTGCCCTGCAACGCGCAGCAGTGGCCGACCGCCGCCCGGGCGACCGCAGGGTCGGTCGTCCAGTCGAGTCCGATCGCGTCGACCCCGGTCCTGGCGATGTCGGCGATCCACGCGCCGCCGCCCTTCGTGAAGATGATGTTGGGCACCCGTTCACCCGCCTGTTCGCGCGGCAGGGCGCGGACGATCCGCGCCATGTGGGCCAGCGACCAGCGCCGGTAGGCGTCGTGCGCCAGCGCGCCGCCCCAGGTATCGAACAGCATCACGGCCTGGGCTCCGGCCTCGATCTGCGCCGTCAGATAGTCGATGACCGCGTCGGTCGTCACGTCGAGCAAGCGCTCGAGCAGGTCGGGGCGCCGGTACATCATCGTCTTGATGGTCTGGAAGTCGCGCGACGACTGGCCTTCGATCATGTAGCAGGCCAGGGTCCACGGGCTGCCGGAAAAACCGATCAGCGGCACCCGTTGCAAGCCGTCCGCCCGGACCAGCGCGCGGCGGATCTGCGCGGTGGCGTCGTAGACGTAACGCAGGCTGTCGCGCGACGGGACGCGCAGCTTCGCCACGTCGGCTTCGTCGCGCACCGGGCGCTCGAACTGCGGTCCTTCGCCTTCGACGAAGCGCAGGCCGAGCCCCATCGCGTCGGGCACGGTGAGAATGTCCGAGAACAGGATCGCCGCGTCGAGATCGTAGCGGTCGAGCGGCTGCAGCGTGACCTCGGTGGCGTAGTCGGGCGTTTTCGCGAGACCGAGGAACGAGCCGGCTTTCCGGCGCGTGGCGACGTACTCCGGCAGGTACCGCCCGGCCTGGCGCATCAGCCACACCGGCGTGCGCGGAGTGGGTTGGCGCATCAGTGCGCGGAGAAAGCTGTCGTTGGCGAGGCCGGTCGCTGGCATGAGGTGTCCGTCGAAGAGCATGCATTCTAATCGCGCGGCCGCGTGCGACGACGCGGCGGCGAGCGCTTAGACTTCCCCGCTTTCCGTCAGCGAGGGCTCGATGGCCAAGCTCTATTTCCGCTATGCGGCGATGAACGCGGGCAAGTCGACCGCGCTGCTGCAGGTCGCCCACAACTACGAGGAGCGTGGGCAGACGGTGGCGCTGTTCACGTCGGCCATCGACACCCGATTCGGCACCGGCCGCATCGTCTCCCGGCTCGGCGTGGAACGCCCGGCCGAGCTCTTCGACCCGTCGACCGCCTTCGGTGACCTGCTGCTGTCGCGTCCGCCACTGCCGTCGTGCGTGCTGATCGACGAGGCGCAGTTCCTCACCGAACGCCAGGTCACCGACCTGCATCGCTTCGCCCACGTCGAACGCGTGCCGGTGATCTGCTACGGCATCCGCAGCGATTTCCAGGGCGTCGCGTTTCCGGGCTCGCGCACGTTGCTGACGCTCGCGGACGACCTCGAAGAGATGAAGACCGTGTGTCGCTGCGGCCGCAAGGCGACCTTCAACATGCGGGTCGACGATGCGGGGCGTCGCATCACCGAAGGCGCGCAGGTGGAGATCGGCGGCAACGAGCGCTATGAGGCCGTGTGCCCGCTGCGCTTCTATACCGGGATCTGCTGAAGTCGTCGAAGTGCGGAAGACGAGCCGATCGCGCTGGCGCCGATGTCGGGAGCCATTGCGATTTCGCCTCTGCCGCGATGCCGAATCGGCGCTCGCACGGGCGACGATCGGCTGTCGGCGCCGCGACGCTGACTCGGCGCACGCGCTCGGAACGCCTGGGTCCCGGCCTACGCCGGAACGCTGACTCGGCCAGCCGAGTCAGCGCTTGTGTCGCAGCTTCTGGATCGCGGCGAGTTGCGCCGCCATCACCGTCAGCTCCGACTGCGCACGCGCCAGGTCGAGCTCGCTCTTGGCGTTCGTCATCGCTTCTTCGGCGCTCTTCTTCGCCTCGGCCGCCTTGCTCTCGTCGAGGTCGGCGCCGCGGATCGCCGTGTCGGCCAGAACCGTCACGCCGCCGGGCTGCACCTCGAGAATGCCACCCGCCACGAAGACGAATTCGTCCTCCGACTGACCGGGCACGCGGATGCGCACGGCGCCCGGCTTGATGCGCGTGATCAGCGGCGTGTGCTTCGGGTAGATGCCGAGCTCGCCCGACTCGCCCGGCAACGCGACGAACTCCGCCTCGCCCGAGAAGATGTTCTCCTCGGCCGAGACGACGTCGACGTGAATGGTATTGGCCATGATGTTCGCTTCCGTCAGACGATCTCGTCGATCCGCTTCAGCCGACCTTCTTCGACTTCTCGATCGCTTCGTCGATCGTGCCGACCATGTAGAAGGCCTGCTCGGGCAATGCGTCGAGCTCGCCGGCGACGATCATCTTGAAGCCGCGGATGGTCTCGGCCAGCGACACGTACTTGCCGGGAGCGCCGGTGAAGGTCTCGGCGACGTGGAACGGCTGCGACAGGAAGCGCTGAATCTTCCGCGCCCGCGCGACGATCAGCTTGTCTTCCGGCGCCAGCTCGTCCATGCCGAGAATGGCGATGATGTCGCGCAGTTCCTTGTAGCGCTGCAACGTGCCCTGCACGGCGCGGGCCGTGTCGTAGTGGTCCTGGCCCACCACGTTCGGGTCGAGCTGGCGCGACGTCGAGTCGAGCGGGTCCACCGCCGGATAGATGCCGAGCGCCGCGATGTCGCGCGACAGAACCACGGTGGAATCGAGGTGCGCGAAAGTCGTCGCCGGCGACGGGTCGGTCAGGTCGTCGGCCGGCACGTAAACCGCCTGGATCGACGTGATCGAGCCGGTCTTGGTCGACGTGATGCGCTCCTGCAGGCGGCCCATCTCCTCGGCCAGCGTGGGCTGGTACCCCACCGCCGACGGCATGCGACCGAGCAGCGCCGACACCTCGGTGCCGGCCAGCGTGTAGCGATAGATGTTATCGACGAAGAACAGTACGTCGCGACCCTCGTCGCGGAAGTGCTCGGCCATCGTCAAGCCGGTCAGCGCGACGCGCAGGCGGTTGCCCGGCGGCTCGTTCATCTGGCCGTAGACCATCGCCACCTTCGAGTTCGGGAAGTGCTCGGCGTCGATCACGCCGGCGTCCTTCATCTCGTGATAGAAGTCGTTGCCCTCGCGCGTGCGCTCGCCCACCCCGGCGAACACCGACAGGCCCGAGTGCTCTTTCGCGATGTTGTTGATCAGCTCGAGCATGTTGACGGTCTTGCCCACGCCGGCGCCGCCGAACAGGCCCACCTTGCCGCCCTTGGCGAACGGGCAGATCAGGTCGATGACCTTGATGCCGGTCTCCAGCAGGTCCTGCGACGGCGACAGCTCGTCGTAGGCCGGCGCGCGACGGTGGATCGTCGAGAACGTCTGCGAGTCGATCGGGCCGACCTCGTCGATCGGGTTGCCCAGCACGTCCATGATGCGGCCCAGCGTGCCCATGCCGACCGGCACCGAGATGCCCTTGCCGGTGTTCTTGACCATCATGCCGCGGCGCAGGCCGTCCGACGATCCGAGCGCGATGCAGCGCACGACGCCGTCGCCGAGCTGCTGCTGCACCTCGAGCGTCAGCGCCGACCCGTCCATCTTCAACGCGTCGTATACGCGCGGCATCGAGCTGCGCGGAAACTCGACGTCGACCACGGCGCCGATGCACTGGACGATCTTGCCTTCGGTCAGCGCCTTCGCACCGCTCGCATCCGTATCCATCATTGCAGCACTCATGTTTTCTCCACGTCGGCGCAGCCGGCGCCGTCTATGTCATCCCGGCGAAGGCCGGGACCGAATCAATGGGCCCCGGCCTTCGCCGGGGTGACAACCTCGAATCCGATAACCTCGGATCCGGTATCCAGCCGTCAAACCGCCGCGGCCCCCGCGACGATCTCACTCAACTCCGTGGTGATCGCCGCCTGCCGCGTCTTGTTGTAGACCAGCTTCAACTCGCCGATCACGTTGCCCGCGTTGTCGGTGGCCGCCTTCATCGCGACCATGCGTGCCGACTGCTCCGACGCCATGTTCTCCGACACCGCGGTGAACACCAGCGCCTCGACGTAGCGGACCATCAGGAACTCGATCACGCTCTGTGCGTCGGGCTCGTACAGGTAGTCCCACGCGTACGCCTTCTCTTCGGCCGTTCGCTCCATGTGCTCGGGCGACAGCGGCAGCAGCTGTTCCACCATCGGCTGCTGCGTGATGGCGCTGATGAAGCGGGTGTAGCACAGGTACACGGCCTTCAGCTTGCCGTCGGCATACGCGTCGAGCAGCACCTTGATCGGACCGATCAGCTTGTCCAGGTGCGGCGAGTCGCCGAGCTGCACGGCATTGGCCACGACGTTGGCGCCGATCCGCGACAGGAAGCCGAAGCCCTTGCCGCCGATCGCGACCGCCTGCGTCTTCACGCCCTGCCCGTCGTACTCGCGAATCTTGGCCGTGACGGCGCGCAGGATGTTGGTGTTGAGGCCGCCGGCCAGTCCCTTGTCGGTCGTGACGACGATGAAGCCGACCTGCTGCGCATCGTCGTGCGCGACCATGAACGGGTGCGTGAACTCGGGGTTGGCCTCGGCCAGATGCGCGGCGATGTTGCGCACCTTCTCCGCGTACGGCCTCGCCTTTCGCATCCGCTCCTGGGCCTTTCGCATCTTCGACGCGGCGACCATCTCCATCGCCTTCGTGATCTTCTTGGTGTTCTCGACCGATTTGATCTTGCCGCGGATCTCTTTACCGGCTGCCATGGCGTTGCCTTCGAAACACGAGGACGAGGTCGCGAAGCGGCCTCGGGTCGTTGAAAGGGTTACGCCGGTCGCACAGCGAACGGCGAAGCTGCCTCAATAACTACCGCTTTTCTTGAACTCCGCGATCGCGTCGCCCAGTTCCTTCTCGCCGTCCTTGTCGAGCTGCTTCGTCGAGTCGATCTTGTCGAGCAGCGCCGCGTTCTTGGCCTTCAGCGACTTGTGCAGGCCGCTCTCGAACGGCAGCACCTGCTTGATCTCGAGGTCGTCGAAGTAGCCCTTGTTGACCGCGAACAGCGACACGGCCATCAACGACACCGGCAGCGGCGAGTACTGCGCCTGCTTCAACAACTCGGTCACGCGAGCGCCGCGGTCGAGCTGCTTGCGCGTCGCTTCGTCGAGGTCGGACGCGAACTGCGCGAACGCCGCCAGCTCGCGGTACTGCGCGAGGTCGGTACGGATGCCGCCCGACAGGCCCTTGACGACCTTGGTCTGCGCCGCGCCACCGACTCGCGACACCGAAATGCCGGCGTTGATGGCCGGGCGGACGCCGGCGTTGAACAGGCTGGTCTCGAGAAAGATCTGGCCGTCGGTGATCGAGATCACGTTGGTCGGCACGAACGCCGACACGTCGCCGGCCTGCGTCTCGATGATCGGCAGCGCGGTCAGCGACCCGGTCTTGCCCTTGACCTCGCCCTTCGTGAAGGCCTCGACGTATTCGGCGTTGACCCGCGCCGAACGCTCGAGCAGCCGCGAGTGCAGATAGAACACGTCGCCCGGATACGCCTCGCGGCCCGGCGGGCGGCGCAGCAGCAGCGAGATCTGGCGATACGCGACGGCCTGCTTCGACAGGTCGTCGTAGATGATCAGCGCGTCCTGGCCGCGGTCGCGGAAGTACTCGCCCATCGTGCAGCCCGAGTAGGCCGACACGTACTGCATGGCCGCCGACTCGGAGGCGCTGGCGGCGACGACGATGGTGTATTCCATCGCGCCGTTCTGTTCCAGCGCCCGCACCACGTTCTTGATCGTCGACGCCTTCTGGCCGATCGCCACGTAGACGCAGATGCAGTCCTGGCCTCGCTGGTTGATCACGCAGTCGATCGCGACCGCCGACTTGCCGGTCTGCCGATCGCCGATGATCAGCTCGCGCTGGCCGCGACCGACCGGCACCATCGCGTCGATCGACTTCAGGCCCGTCTGCATCGGCTGCGACACCGACTGCCGGGCGATCACGCCGGGCGCGACCTTCTCGATGACGTCGGTCATCTTCGCGTTGATCGGGCCCTTGCCGTCGATCGGCGCGCCGAGCGCGTTGACGACGCGACCGATCAACTCGGGGCCGACCGGCACTTCCAGGATGCGACCCGTGGTCTTGACCGTCTCGCCTTCGGAGATGTGCTCGTATTCGCCCAGGATCACCGCGCCGACCGAGTCGCGCTCGAGGTTGAGCGCGAGGCCGAACGTGGGATTGCCCTGCGAGTCGGGCGAAAATTCCAGCATCTCGCCCTGCATCGCGTCGGACAGGCCGTGGATGCGGACGATGCCGTCGGTCACCGACACGACCGTGCCCTGGTTGCGCACTTCGGTCGAGGCGCCGAGGCCTTCGATGCGGCTCTTGATGAGCTCGCTGATTTCGGATGGATTCAGGTGCATGGGGGGACCACTCCAACACAAGGACGCGATTCGCGAAGCGAACCCGCGGTGAACGAAGGAAACATTCTTACGTCGTCAAGCTGCCGTCAGTGCCGTCTTCATCGCATCGAGGCGCGAGCGGACCGACGTGTCGAGCACACGATCGCCGACGACGACCCGCACGCCGCCGATCAACGACGGGTCGACGTCGACCATCGCCTTCAGCTTGATCGCGAACTTCTTCTCGAGCGCCACGACGAGGTCGGCCACTTCGCCGTCGTCCATCGGGAAAGCGCTCGTGATGTGCGCCTCGGCACTGCCCTGCCGCGCGTCGACCAGCGCCGCGAATTGCGCCGCGATCTCGGGCATCACGCCCAGTCGATCGTTGTCGATCAGGGTCCGGATGAAATTCTGTGCCGTCGTCGGCGGCTCGCTGCCCAGCGCACCGACGAAGACGCCGTAGACCTGGTCGGCGTTCACGCGCGGGTCGGCCAGCACGCGACGCATGTCGGGGTCGGACGCCACCGCGCCCATGTTGGCCACCAGCGACGACCAGCGCGTCATCGCATCGCTCGTCGCGTCTTCGGAGGCGACGCGGAACAGCGCTTCGGCGTAGGGCCGGCCGATGGTCGAGAGTTCTGCCATGGCCGACTAGAGCTGCGCCTTCAGCTCGTTCAAGAGGGCCGCATGACGCGCCGGATCGATTTCCTTCTTGAGGATCTGCTCGGCACCCTGCACCGCCAGCGCGGCGACCTGGTCGCGCAACGCGTCGCGCGCCCGCTGCACTTCCTGATCGGCTTCGGTCTTCGCTTCGGCGAGGATGCGCGCCTTTTCGGTCTCGGCATCCTTGCGCGCATCCGCCATCACCATCGCCGCCTGCTTCTCGGCTTCGGCCAGGCGCACCTGGTTGTCGTTGCGCGACTGCGCCAGTTCGGCGTCGACGCGCTTGTGCGCTTCGTTCAGCTCGAGCTTGGCACGATCGGCCGAGGCCAGCCCGTCGGCGATCTTCTTCGCGCGGTCGTCGATCGCCTGCATCAACGGCGGCCACACGAACTTCATCGTGAACCACGCGAGGATGAGGAACACGATGGTCTGAATGATGAAGGTCGCGTTCAGATTCACGGTCGAAGTCCTGTCGAGACGGTGGAGACGGACAGCGGATGGGACGCGTCGATCACTTGAACGGATTGGCGAACGCGAAGAGCATCGCGATACCGACGCCGATCAGGAACGCGGCGTCGATCAGGCCGGCGAGCAGGAACATCTTGGTCTGCAGCGTGTTCATCAGTTCGGGCTGGCGGGCCGAGGCCTCGATGTACTTGCCGCCCATGATGCCGATCCCGATGCAGGCGCCGATGGCGCCCAAACCGATGATCAGACCACAAGCCAGTGCCACCAGTGCGACGTTCGTCATGACAACTCCTCTACGGACAGTTTTTGATTGGAAGGAAAGCGACTGCGATGCGGCAGTGATGCGGCAGTGATGCGGCGAAGGCGCCGCGACGAAGGCGGTCGGCGACGATCAGTGTCCCTCGTGCGCCTGGCCGAGGTAGACCAGCGTCAGCATCATGAAGATGAACGCCTGCAACGCCACGATCAGGATGTGGAACACCGCCCACAGCGTGCCGGCGATGATGTGCGCCCCACCGAGCGCGATCGACTGGAAGTTCCAGCCGGTCCACGCCGCGCCCATCAACGCGATCAACATGAACAACAGCTCGCCCGCATACATGTTGCCGAACAGCCGCATCGCCAGCGACACCGTCTTGGCGATGAACTCGACGAGCTGCATGAACAGGTTGGCGAGCGCCAGCAGCACGAAGAACACCGGGTTCTTGCTGGTGCCGAACGGTGCGGTCAGGAGCTCGTGTCCCCAGCCGCCGAGGCCCTTGATCTTGACGCTGTAGAACAGCATCAGGATCAGTACGCCGAGCGAGATGCCGAACGTGCCGTTGAGGTCGGCGGTGGGCACCGGGCGGAAGAACTCGATGCGCTGCTCGAGGCCCGCCCAGCCGAGCAGCTTGTGGAACAGGTCCACCGGCAGGAAGTCGAGCGAGTTCATCAGCAGCACCCAGACGAACACCGTCAGGGCCAGCGGCGCGATGAACTTGCGATTGCCGTGGACGATGGCCTTCGACTGGTCCTCGACCATCTCGACCACCATCTCGACCATCGCCTGGAAACGGCCGGGCACGCCGGACGTCGCCTTGCGGGCCGCGAGGTACATGCCCACCATGCCGACGACGCCGATCGAGATCGACCAGAACAGCGTGTCGAGGTTGACCACCGACAGGTCAATGATGCCCTTCTGCGGGCTCGAGGTCAGGTGCGTCAGGTGATGGACGATGTACTCCGACGCGGTCGGAGCGTGTTCGGTCGCCAGATCTTCAACAGCCATGCGTGTCTCGCAGTCGGTGCGTCGTTCGAATGATTTCGTCCGCTCAGGCCATGCCGCGCCGGAACGCGAACCGCAGGTAATAACTCTTCAGGGCCGCGATGAACCCGACGATGAGCGCAGGCCAGTTCACGTTGCGATCGATCGTCGCCACCAGCACCAGTGCGCCGATCGTCGCCGCGATCTTCACGAACTCGCCGATGAAGAATCCGTGGACCGTCGCCCCGCCCGGCCGCCGCGATTCGACGGCCAGTCGCAGCGCGAACAAGGCATTGGGCACGAGGCAGGCCGCCCCCCCGATCAGTGCCGACAGGCCGGCGTGCCAGCCGCCGATCATCGCTGCCAACGCGGCGACGACGACGGTCATCGCGACCTGCAGGAGAACGGCTGATGCCATCGCGCGGTACCGCTGGACGCTGCGCCGGGCAGCCGTTGGTCGGACGCTTCGATTCGTCGAACGCAAAGCCGCGAGATGATACTTTTTTAATCACGCGCCCGTCAAACCGACGCCGTCGCCGTCTTGCTGGCTCGACCGACCAGCGGGGCTGATGGAAACCACTCAAGTCCCCTCGGAAATGAACCGATGGTTGTAGCGAAGGTTCCACGCTACGCTCGCTCGCTTCCCGCGGTGCCCACGCCGTCATCGATCGACTTCCATGATTCCTGCTCGTCCCGGCGACGCCGAAGCGCTCACCATCCATTGGCCGGAGCCCGCCCATCTGCGGCTGGGTACGAAGGAAGGCGGCGGTGAGCCGTGCGAGATCGAGTTCAACGACGGCTCGGTGGAAAGAGGCGAGTTGCTGCGCTTCACCGGGCGCGACGAGCACGTGGTCTTCCGGCCGCATGCGGACCATCCGCGCTATCCGTCGAAGATCATCGTGCGCAACTCGCGTTTCAAGCGGCTGCGACTGACCGAGCCGGTGACGGCGCGTCCGCTCGAGATGTCGCTGTCCGGCGGCGACGTCTCGCTCGCGGCGTCGCAGGTGCATGTCTACAACGTCGAGTTCGACGATCACGAGATCGAGTCCGGCGACACCAGCGGCTACGTGCGCAATGCGATCGGCCTGTTCCTCTATTTCGGCCGCCCCGGCGATCTGCTCGAGCGCGTCTTCGTCCCGGAGTCGGCGATCGCCTATTTCCAGGCCGGCGACCCGATCGGCCGCGTCCTCGTGGAGGAGAACGCGGTCAGCGAAGAACAGCTGCAGGCGGCCGTCGAGAAGCAGCAGGAGATGCGCAAGCTGGTGCTCGGCGACTATCTGATCGACGAAGGCCTGATCACGGCGCAGCAGCTCGAAGCGGCCCTGGCCCATCAGCAGACGAAACCGAGCCTGCGTCTCGGCGAAGCGCTCATCGAACTCGGCGCGATCGCGCCGGACGCGCTGCAGATCGCCTTGTCGCGTCAGCGGGCCAACCGCGGGCGGCCGCTCGGCCAGATCCTGATCGACATGGGCGTCGTCGACGCCGACACGCTGAACAAGATCCACGCGAAGAAGATGGGCCACCACTTCGTGTCGCTGGCCAACTTCACGGTCTCGCCCGAGGCCGTGCGCGCGATCGCGCCCGACGTCGCACTGCGACTCGGCATCGTGCCGCTGTCGATCGAGCACGGCGACCTGATCGTGGCCGCCGAGAGTCAGCTCGATGCGTCGGGCCTGAACGAGCTGACGCTGCTGTCGCGCATGCGGGTCGTGCAGGTCCTCGCGCCCGGCCAGGAAATCAAGGCGCGACGCCTGGAAGCCTACGGCGAGCAACCCGACGAGCATTTCTTCGCCGACGCGTCCGCGATCCACTTCGAAGGCATGGCCGAGATCGACGCGCAGGCGCTCGACGAGGCCTTGACGGTCGACGACAGCCGGTTCCAGGAATCGCTGGAAGGGCTCACCGATCCCCACCTGTTGCAGGCCATCGAGATGGCGCTCGTCGCGGTCGAGCGCGGCGGCTCGCTCGAAATCCACGTCGAGTCGCGGCACGGCGAACGCATCACGCGGATTCGATTCCAGCGCGACGAATGAACGTCCGCGCGGTCAGGCGGGCAGTCGCCGGAGTTGCGCGAGCAGGCCGTCGAGCTGGTCGAGGTCGCCGAAGTCGATCACCACCTGGCCGCTCGCCTTGTCGCGCATGCGGATCTCGACCCGGGTGGCAAGTCCGTCCGACAACTCGGTCTCCAGGCGCGCGATATCGGGATTGCGTGGCTTGTTGCGCGCTCGTCCGGACGTTCGAGAAAGCTCGAAGTCAGCGCCCACTTTTGCCACCAGGCGCTCCGCGTCCCGAACCGACATGCGCTTGCCGACGATCTGGTTGGCGAGCGTGATCTGCTGCGCCGGATCGACGACCAGCAGGGCACGGGCATGGCCCATGTCGAGATCGCCCGCCATCAGCAGCGCCTGAACTGGCTTGGCCAGGTTGACCAGCCGCAGCAGGTTCGATGTCGCGCTGCGGGAACGCCCGATCGCGCGAGCCGCTTCCTCGTGCGTCAGCTTGAATTCCGAGACCAGGCGCTGTACGCCCTGCGCTTCCTCGAGCGGGTTGAGATCTTCGCGCTGGATGTTCTCGATCAGCGCCATGGCGGCCGCCGACTCGTCGGGCACGTCGCGAACCAGCACCGGGATGTCCGTCAGGCCGGCCAGCGCCGCGGCGCGGACGCGCCGCTCGCCGGCGATGATCTCGTAGCGGCCACCCTCGATGCCGCGGACCAGCACCGGCTGCATGACGCCCTGCACGCGGATCGACTCGGCCAATTCGACGAGCGCGCCCTCGTCCATGCGCGTTCGCGGCTGGTACTTGCCGGCTTGCAGAACGTCGAGCGGCAACGAGCTCGGTCGACCGGCGCTTGAGTCGCCATCGTCCTTGGGAGGCGGCTCGGTCGCGCCCAGCAGCGCTTCGAGGCCGCGACCCAGGCCTTTTCGCTTGTTCACGACACCGACTCCGCGCGCGCGTCGAACGACGCCTGGCCGCTGGTCGTCTCCGCGTCGCGTCGAAAACGATCGATCATTTCAGCGCCGAACGCCAGGTAGGCCTGAGCACCCTTGCTGGACCGGTCGAACACCAGGCCGGGCATGCCGAAAGACGGCGCCTCGGCCAACCGCACGTTGCGCGGCACGACCGTGCGAAAAACCTTGTCGCCGAAATGCGCCTCGAGCTGGTCAGAGACCTGGCGAGCCAGCGTCGAGCGAGGATCGAACATGACGCGCAGCAGCCCGATGATTTCCAGCGACGGATTGAGATTGCGATGCACCTGCTTGATGGTGTTGACGAGGTCCGACAGTCCTTCGAGTGCGTAGTACTCGCACTGCATGGGGATGATGACGCCGTGCGCGGTCGTCAGGCCGTTCAGCGTGAGCAGCGACAACGCAGGCGGACAATCGATCAGCACGAAATCGTAGTGCTCGAGTTGTGCGGCCAGTGCGGCCTTGAGACGGGTCTCCCGGCGTTCGAGGTCGACCAGGTCCAGTTCCGCGCCGGCCAGCTCCCGATTCGCCGGCAGGACGTCGTAGCCGCCGCTCGGCGAGCGTTGCAGCACCGAAGCGATCGGACTCAGGCCGAGCAGCACCTGGTACACGCTGTGCCGCAGTGATCGCTTGTCGATGCCGGAGCCCATGGTGGCGTTGCCCTGGGGGTCGAGGTCGACCAGGAGAACCCGCTGGCCGCCAGCGGCCAGGGCCGCAGCGAGATTGACGGTGGTCGTCGTCTTGCCGACGCCGCCTTTCTGATTGGCGACCGCGAAGATCTTCGCGTCGGCCGTCATCCGGCCGCCCGGGTGATGACGACGGCGCAGCGCCGGGCGCCGAGCAATGGCACTTGCAGCGCAATGGGCGATGCCACGTTCCAGCGAGGGGGCACCGCAGCGATCTCGATCGTGGGTTCGACCCCCTTCATCGCGATGACGGTGCTGCTTCGGGTGACCAGATGATCGATCGAGGCGAGCAGGCCCGCGATGTCGCCATAGGCTCGGCTGATGACGATGGACGGCAACGAAGCCGGGCGAAATTCTTCGATCCTGACGTGGTGAGGGAATAGATTGCCGACGGCTAGTTCGCTTCGGACCTGCCGTTGGAAGCCGATCTTCTTGGCCACCGCATCGACCGTCTCGACGCGGAGCGCCGGTCGAAGGATCGCGAGCGGAATGGCGGGCAGTCCTGCGCCCGACCCGACGTCCAGCACCGAGCCTTCCTCGTAACGATCGATCAACGGCAGGACGGACAACGAGTCCAACACATGCACCGGCAACATGTCGTTCGGATCGCGAACCGACGTCAGGTTGTAGGTCGCATTCCACTTCGAGAGCAATGCGAGGTAAGCCATCAGCCGGTCCGCCTGGGCTTCCGATGCGTCGAGCCGCAGGTCGTCCAGGCCGACCCGCAAGCGACCGCGCAGACTCCCCGCATCGAATGCAGCGTCCCGGCGTCTGCTCATCGCGTGCGACGGATTCGCCCGGGCGGCGTCAGGCGGCATGCGTCGTCCGTTCGGCAGCGTCGCTCCGCCCCCGCCCGCGTTTCAAGTGGACCAGCAGCAGCGAGATGGAAGCCGGCGTCACGCCGGCGAGACGGGAAGCCTGACCCAGCGTTTCGGGGCGATGCTGCGTCAACTTCTGACGGGCTTCGAACGACAGTCCGGCGACGCCGTGATAGTCGAGCGAAGGTGGCAACGGCAGTGCGTCGTAGCCGCGGACGCGATCGATTTCGCTTCGCTGCCGATCGATGTACCCGGCGTACTTGATGTCGATTTCCACCTGTGCCGCGACCGTTGGCTCCACAACTTCCTGCGCGACCAGATCGCCATTCGGACGCCGCAGACCGACAAGGGCCCGATGGGTGATGTTCGGACGTTTCAACAAATCGGCGAGCGAGTATTCGCGCTCGATCGGCTGGGACAACACACGCATGGCTTCGCTCTTCGAAACCGTTGCGGGAGTGATCCAAGTGGCGCGAAGCCGCAATGTTTCACGTGAAACAGCAACCTGCCTGGCCTGGAAGCGATGCCAACGGTCGTCCTCGACGCAGCCGAGGCGCCGACCGACCGGTGTCAGCCGCACATCCGCGTTGTCTTCCCGCAAGCTCAGGCGGAACTCGGCGCGGCTGGTGAACATGCGATATGGCTCCATGACACCTTGCGTCGTCAGGTCATCCACCATCACACCGAGATACGCCTCGTCACGGCCCGGCGACCATGGGGCTCGACCTTGCACGCCGAGTGCCGCGTTGATTCCCGCCAGAAGCCCCTGTGCTGCTGCTTCCTCGTAGCCCGTCGTGCCGTTGATCTGTCCTGCGAAAAACAATCCATCCATTCGACGGACCTCGAGCGTCTTCTTGAGACACCGCGGATCGAAGTAGTCGTATTCGATCGCGTAGCCCGGCCGCAGCAGGTGCGCACCCTCGAGTCCCGAGATGCTGTGGACCAGATCGCATTGAACGTCGTACGGCAGGCTGGTCGAGATGCCGTTCGGATAGATCTCGTGCGTGTCGAGACCCTCTGGCTCCAGGAAGATCTGGTGCGAATCCTTGTCGGCGAATTTGTGGATCTTGTCTTCGATGCTCGGGCAATAACGCGGTCCGATGCCATCGATGACACCGCTGTACATCGGCGATCGGTCCAGGTTGGCGCGAATGAGTTCGTGCGTCCGGACATTGGTATGCGTGATCCAGCAAGGCAACTGCCTCGGATGCATCGACGCGTCGCCGATGAATGAAAAAGTCGGTAGCGGCCCTGCATCGCCGTCCTGACGTTCGAGCTTGGCGAAGTCGATCGTGCGCCCGTCGAGTCGGGGCGGGGTGCCGGTCTTCAGCCTGCCCACCGGAAGTCGCAGTTCCGCAAGACGATCGGCCAGCGCCACGGACGCCGGATCGCCCGCTCGTCCCGCCGTGTGATTCTGCAATCCGATATGCACCTTGCCGTTGAGGAATGTGCCCGCAGTCAGCACGACCGCTCGCGCGCCGAAACGAATACCGGATTGAGTGACCACACCGGTCACGCGGTCACCCTCGATGATCAGGTCGTCGACGGACTGCTGGAACAGGGCCAGGTTGACCTGATTCTCGAGACGGCGCCGGATCGCAGCCTTGTATAGCGTCCGGTCGGCTTGCACACGCGTCGCCCGCACGGCGGGACCCTTGCTGCCGTTGAGCACCCGGAACTGGATGCCGGCTTCGTCCGCCGCCAATGCCATGGCACCGCCCATGGCATCGACTTCGCGCACGAGATGGCCCTTGCCGATACCACCGATCGACGGATTGCAGCTCATCGCGCCGAGCGTTTCGAGATTGTGCGTGAGCAGCAAGGTCGACGCACCCATTCGGGCGGAGACCAATGCGGCTTCCGTGCCGGCATGGCCGCCGCCGACCACGATGACGTCGAACTGTTGCGAATCTCGCATGACCGCCTCACTCAGGACGCGCGATTATCACCGGATCGATCTTCTTCCGCTGTGTTTCACGTGAAACATCGCTTACGAGAGTCGGAAGCGAGCACTTGCTCTTGCTTAAATCATCGAGAGGATTGCCTCTGGGCATGGCGCTCGCGGAAAGCTACATACTCGCCGACGATGCCCTTGCGAAATAGCAGGACGCAGACGACGAAGATCGCCCCGATGATGACCGTGACCCACGACCCCACGCGGTCGGCGAGCCCGTCCTGCAGCGCGATGACCACGGCCGCGCCGGCGACCGGGCCGAGGAACGTGCCTAGCCCCCCGACCAACGTCATCAGGATGACCTCCCCCGACGTCCCCCAGTACACGTCCGACAACGTCGCGAATCCGAGCACCAGCGTCTTCAACGTGCCGGCGAGGCCAGCCAGCATCGACGAGATCACGAAGGCCAGCAGCTTGTAGCGATCGACCGCATACCCGAGCGAGACGGCGCGCGGCTCGTTCTCGCGGATCGCCTTCAATACCTGCCCATACGGGGAATGGACGATGCGACGGATCAATGCGAAGACGGCGATGGAGACGGCCAGCACGAAGTAGTACATCGCGACATCGGATTGGAGCGAGACGACGCCGAACAGCCGACCGCGCGGAACGCCCTGCAAACCGTCTTCGCCATGCGTGAACGGAAACTGCAGGCAGGCGAAATACACCATCTGGGCGAGCGCGAGCGTGATCATCGCGAAGTAGATGCCCTGACGCCGGATCGCGATCACACCGACCACCAGCCCGAGGAGGCCCGCGATGGCCATGCCGAACACGATGCCGATCTCCGGCGACACGCCGATCGAATGCACGATCCATCCGGTCGCGTACGCCGCGCCGCCGAAGAACGCGGCATGGCCGAAGGAAAGCAGGCCGGTATAGCCGAACAGCAGGTTGAAGGCGCACGCGAAGATCGCGAAGCACAGCACCTTCATGATCAGCACCGGATACAACCCGATGAACGGAGCGGCCAGCGCGATCACGATCAACAGCGCGTAGCCGCCCAGCATCAGCGTGGAAGCGGGACGCCGCATGTCAGGCCTTGCCGAACAGTCCGGCGGGCCGGAGGATCAGCACGACGATCATCACCATGAAGACCACCACGTTCGACGCGACCGGACCGACCAGGATGCCGACCAGTCCGCTGGCCGCGTTGCCGGGGCCGAAGACCGCATCGAACGGCATCGACAGCGCGGCGGCGAAGATGCCGGCGCGCGTCAGGCCCTCGATCATGCCGAGCAGCAGCCCGGTCACGATGGAGCCGAGAATGGAGCCCATGCCGCCGATCACGACGACCGCGAAGACGACGATGATGAGGTTCGACCCCATCAGCGGCGTGACCTGGATCACCGGCGCCGCGAGCACGCCGGCCAGCGCCGCCAGCGCTGCGCCGGCGCCGTAAGTGCACATCACGAGGATCGGCACGTTGACGCCGAAGGCCTGGACCAGCGGCGCGTTCTCGGTGGCGGCCCGCAACGTGGATCCGAGCCGCGTCTTCTCGATCAGGAACCAGGTCGCGAAGCACACGACCAGCGACGCGAGGACCACCCACGCGCGGTAGTTGGGCAGCACCATGAAGCCCACGTCGGTGGCGCCCTGCAGCGCGTCGGGCACCGCGTAGGACTGGCCCGAGACTCCGAACTGATCGCGGAAGACGCCTTCGGCGATCAGCGACAGCCCGAACGTCAACAGCAGGCCGTAGACGGGGTCGAGCGCGTACAACCGCTTCAACAGCAGCCGCTCGATGACGATGCCGAGCACGCCGATCAGCAACGGGGCGAGCACCAGCGCGAACCAGTAGTCGATGCCGAACCGGTCCAGCAGGATCCACGCCGCGTACGCGCCCATCATGTACAGCGCTCCGTGCGCGAAATTGACGATGCCGAGCAAGCCGAAGATCACCGCGAGCCCGAGCGACAGCAACGCGTAGAACGAGCCGTTGACGAGGCCCAGCAGCAACTGCCCGTAGAGGGCCGCGAGCGGGATGCCGAAGATTTCCGTCATGCCGGCACCGGACGCCGGGCGAGCGCGATCCGCGACGCCGTCACGGCGTCGACGGCGACGCCGGCCTCGTCGTTCAGGACTTCTTCAGCAGCGCGCACTGCGACTTGGAGGCGGCCAGGAACGCTTGCTCGCCGGGGACCTTGGCGACCAGCTTGTAGTAGTCCCAGGGATACTTGGACTCGCTTTGCGCCTTCACTTCGAGCAGGTACATCTCGTGCAGCATGCGGCCGTCTTCGCGGATGTAGCCGTCCTTGGCGTAGAAGTCGTTGACCCGGGTCTTGCGCATCTGCGCCATGACCTTGTCGCCGTCGTCGGTCCCGATCGCCTTCACGGCGTTGAGATAGAAGGTGGCCGCCGAATAGTCCGCCGCTTGCAGGCTCGACGGCTCCTTCTTGGCCTTCTCGAAGAAGCGCTTGGCCCAGGCGCGGCTATCGTTGTCCTTGTCCCAGTACCAGCTGTCGGTCACGAGGAGGCCCTGCGCCGTCGGCAGCCCGAGGCTGTGGACGTCGTTGATGAACACCAGCAGGCCGGCGATCTTCATCGTCTTGCTGATGCCGAACTCCTTGGCCGCCTTGATCGAGTTGATCGTGTCGCCCCCGGCGTTGGCGAGACCGAGGATCTGCGCCTTCGACGCCTGGGCCTGCAGCAGGAACGCGGAGAAGTCGGACGCCGACAGCGGATGGCGGACCGACCCGACGACCGTGCCGCCGTTGGCCTTGACGACGTCCGACGTGTCCTTCTCGAGCGACGCGCCGAACGCGTAGTCGGCCGTCATGAAGTACCAGCTCTTGCCGCCGTTCTTGACGATCTGCGACCCCGTGACCTGCGCCAGCGCCACGGTGTCGTAGGCATAGTGGATCGTGTACGGCGAGCACTCCTCGTTGGTCAGCCGGTTGGTGCCGCCGCCGATCGAGATCATCGGCTTCTTCTTCTCCGCCGCCACCTTGGCCATCGCGAGGTTGGTCCCCGAGTTGGTCCCGGCGATGATCATGTCGAGGCCCTGGGTGTCGATCCACTCGCGCAGCTTGCTGGCCGCGATGTCGGCCTTGTTCTGGTGATCGGCGACCAGCAACTCGATCTTCTTGCCGTTGATGGCGCCGCCCAGGTCGGCGATCGCCATGCGGATCGATTCGACGCCGTTCGGCCCGTCGATGTCGGCGTAGAGCCCCGACAGGTCGGTGATGAAACCGATCTTGATGGTGTCGCCGGAAATCTGTGCCTGGGCGCCGCTCGCCGCGACGAAGCCGATGGACGCCACGGCGCCCGCGATGTTCCTGAGTTTCATCTCTTCTCCTTGTCCCTGGTTCGCAGGTTCTTCCTGCCGGTCGTTCCGCTTCGGCTTCCGGTCGGCGCGTCCCGCCTAGACGCCGAGGTACTCGCGCAGCATGGCCATGTTGCCTTCCAGTTCCGCTTGTTCGAACGACTCGACGATACGGCCGTGCTCCATCACGCAGAAGCGGTCGGCGAGCGGCGCGGCGAAACGGAAATTCTGCTCCACCAGCACGATCGTGTAGCCCTTCCCCTTCAAAGTGCGGATCACTTCGCCGAGCTTCTGCACGATCACCGGCGCGAGGCCTTCCGAGATCTCGTCGAGCAGCAGGAGGCGCGCGCCGGTCCGCAGGATACGGGCGACGGCCAGCATCTGCTGCTCGCCACCCGACAGCCGGGTTCCGGGGCTCGCCGCACGCTCCTTCAGGTTCGGGAACATCGCATGGATCTCCGCGACCGGCATCGGCTCGCCGACCAGGCCGTCGCCGGTCGGCTTCAAGGCGGGCGGCAAGCGCAGGTTCTCGTCGGCGGACAGCGTGGAGAAGATGCCGCGTTCCTCGGGACAGTAGCCGATGCCGCGGCGCGCGATGCGATGCGACGGCAGGCGCAGCGTCTCGCCGCCGCCGACCTTGATCGAGCCCGCCCGCCGCCCGACCAGGCCCATGATCGAGCGCAGCGTGGTCGTTCGACCCGACCCGTTACGACCGAGCAGCGTGACCACCTCGCCGGCGCGCACCGCGAAGTCGACCCCGTGCAGGATGTGCGACTCGCCGTACCACGCGTTCAGTCCCGTGACCGACAGCACGTCGGCCATGGCGCTCAATGCGCCCCCTGCAGGACCGCTTCGCTGCTGCCCATGTACGCCTCGACGACCTTCGGATGCTGCGACACCACCGCGTACGGTCCTTCGGCCAGCACCGCGCCGCGCGCGAGCACGGTGATCGTGTCGGCGATCGAGGAGACCACGTTCATGTTGTGCTCGACCATCAGGATGGTGCGATGCGCCGACACCTTGCGGATCAGCTCGGTGACCCGGCCCACGTCCTCGTGCCCCATGCCCTGCGTGGGCTCGTCGAGCAGCATCAGCTCGGGCTCGAGCGCTAGCGTGGTGGCGATCTCGAGCGCGCGCTTGCGGCCGTAGGGCAGCTCGACGGTGGACGTGTCGGCGTAGGCCTCGAGCCCGACCTCGGCCAGCAACTGCAGCGCCCGGTCGTTGAGCAGCGACAGCGAGCTTTCGGGCTTCCAGAAGTAGAACGACGTGCCGAGGTTGCGCTGCAGCGCCACGCGCACGTTCTCGAGCACCGTCATGTGCGGGAAGACGGCCGAGATCTGGAACGAACGCACGATGCCGCGCCGTGCCGTCTGGGCCGGCTTCTCGGCCGTGATGTCCTCGCCGTTGAAGAGGATCTGGCCGGCCGTGGGCGGCAGGAACTTGGTCAGCAGGTTGAAGAAGGTGGTCTTGCCGGCGCCGTTGGGCCCGATCAACGCATGGATCTCGCCGCGTTTTACGGACACCGAGACATCGTTGACGGCGACGAAGCCCTTGAACTCTTTCCGCAGCCCGCGCGTCTCGATGATGACGCCGCTGGGTCCGCTCGCGGCGGCCGCCGGCGTCATCGCGATGCTCCGCTCGGGAGGTCGTGCGATCCAGGCGCGCTCGACGAGCCGTCAAAGGGGAGCGCACGGGAGACCATGGATCGGGGCGATGGCAGCAGGATCCTTCGCGGGTCGACAGGCCGCGAAGGACATGCTGCAGGTCGAATTGGACGGAAGACGAGTCGGAGTTCGACGCCAGGCACGGTGCCGGCCCCGGGCGATCATCGAACGGCCAGCGTAGCAGGATTGCTCCGGCCGCTGGATGCGCGCAAACCCTTACGATGCGACGCCGAGCTTCGACGCACCGGATGCGTTTGCGAGCGGCTCTCAGGCGTCGATGCCCGCGACGGTTCGTGACGCCGCGCGGGCGAAGCGTTACTTTCGAGGCTCCCGCGATTCACCCGGATCCTCCGCATGAAGCCCCTGCCTGCCACCGTCCTCGCCGCCCTGCTCGTTCTGCCGACGTGGCGCCCCGTCGCGGCCCACGAGCGGGTGCTCTCGAGCGCGGCACCGCTGCCGTCGACGAGCGGGATCGGCGTGCCCGGCGTGCCCGTGCTGCCGGCGGTGCAGATCCCCATCGACGTGGCGTCGCGCACGCTCCGCGTGGGGCCCAGCGCCGAGTACGCCACGCCGAGCGCGGCGGCGGCCGCCGCCCGCGACGGCGACACGATCGAGATCGCGAGCGGCGACTATCCCGCGGACGTGGCGGTGTGGACCGCGAACCGCTTGCGCATCGTGGGCGCCGATCCGCGACCGCACATCCGCGCCGACGGTCGCGACGCGCAGGGCAAGGGGACCTGGGTAGTGCGGGGCGACGACATCGCGGTCGACAACGTCGAGATGTCCGGCGCGAAAGTGCCCGATCGCAACGGCGCGGCGATCCGTGTCGAAGGCCGCAACTTCGTGCTGCGCAACGCCTACCTGCACGACAACGAGAACGGCCTGCTGACCGGCGCCAACGCGACCAGCGAGATCACCATCGACCACTGCGAGTTCGCGCGAAACGGCAGCGGCGACGGTTATACGCACAACCTCTACGTCGGCAACGTGGCCCGCCTGTCGGTCAGCAAGAGCTACCTGCACCACGCCAACGGCGGCCACAACCTCAAGAGCCGCGCGGCGATCTCGGTGATCACCGACAACCGGCTCGCCGACGAGACCGACGGTCATGCGAGCTACGAAGCGGACTTCCCCAACGGCGGGCAGGTGCAGCTGGCGTTCAACATCTTCCAGAAGGCGGCGACCGGCGACAACGGCACGCTGGTGTCGTACGGCGCCGAGGGGCTGTCGGCCGACGGCACGCACGAGCTTGTCGCCAAGGGCAACACGTTCATCAGCCAGCGGCCGAGCGGCGCGCGCTTCTTGTTCATCGCGCCCGGCACGAGCGCCGTGTCGATCAACGGCAACGTCTTCGCCGGACCGGGCTCGTTGCCCGACGTGCCGGGCGTGCGGACCCACAACGCGGTGCAGCGCAACCTGCCCGGCAACGTCGACCTGAAGCCGGACGGCTTCAAGTGACGCGGCTTCAAGTGACGCGGCTTGCAGTGACACGGCTCCGACGACGAGCCGACGTCGCCGTCATTCCGTCCGGGCGCGGACGCCGCCCGGCTTGACCATCAGGTCGAGGAAGATCGTGTCCAGGTAGAGCTGCCGGAACACGGCGACGAAGCGCGGCTCGTTGATGTCGCTGTGGTCGGGCAGCAGGTCCTTGTCGCCGATCGCGCTGATGTTCCAGATCGGATTGTTGGCGCTGCCGCGGATCGTCGTCAGGCGGGCGCCGCCGCAGAAGTCGCGCACCCACGGCTTGTCGCTCAGCGCGAAGTGTTGGTGCGGCGACGCGTGGTCCTCCTGGCGTCGGAAGAAGTCGCGACTGTTGTTGTACTCGACCGCGAGGTCGCGCGTGAACACGCCGAGCAGCTGGTCGGGCGCCACGTCGTGGGTCAGCACCCAGCCCTGGTCCTTGCAGGCGGCCGTGTCGTCGGGCACCAGTTCCAGCCGATGCGTGAGGTAGTCGGCGTGATGCCCGACGGTTTCGCGGTTGGCGGTCCGCTCGTCGTCGTTCGCGTGTCGCTCCAGCAACGTGTTGAAGAAGCGGCCGACCTTGAACCACACCCCGGTCGCCGTATCGGTCGTGCTGGTCACCGTGACCAGCAGCGGCGGCTCGTAGTGCTGGTACTCGCTCGTCGACGCGATGCGGTGGAGCGGCGCGTAGCGCGTGGCCTCGAACGCCGGATTGATCAGGATCGCCAGGTCGGCGAAGCGCCAGTACATCGCATCGCCCTTCTCGTTGGCGTCGAAGGCATGGGTCATCGTCTCGATCAGCGAGCCCGACAGCGAGTTGTAGAGGATCAGGCCGCCGAAGCTGTGGCCGATCAGGATGATCTTGACCGCGTCGTCGCGCGCCGGCGCCAGGCTGCAGTCGCGCTGCGCCGCGCCGAGCGCCTGCGCGTTCTGCACGCACTTGAACGCGCGCAGGCGGGCGAACAGTTCGCGCGACGACCCTTCGGCCACGTGCATCGCGGCCGTCTTGCGGCTCCAGAACGTGATGTTGTCGAGTCCCGGCACGTCGAGCGACTCGCCCCGCCAGCTGACGTACAGGCCGACGACCTTGCGCTTGATACTGGGCTTGGCGCCCGCGGCGGCCTCGAATTTCGCCCGGTTCTCCTCGATGAACGCCATGCCCGACAGCAATTCACGGAACGCCTTCACGTTGCCGTCGTCCGCGCTCGCGTCGTGCTTCCAGCCGTGCACGAAGACCAGCAGCGTGATCGGCTGTCGCGCGGCCGCCTGGTCGAGTTCCTTGATCGCGTTGTTGATTTGGAAAGCCCACGCCTGCCCGTGCAGGCAGGTCGGGGTCCGCAGGTCGCAGTCGCGGTCGGCGATGTCGGCGTCGCTCAGGCCCCATGCGGGCGGCGGCTTGCCGCCGGGGTACTGCAGGCCCTGGTCGTCGAACTCGATGAAGTGCAGGTCGTAGTCGCCGGCGTGCTCGGCGATCGCGTTGCGGCAGTCCGGCGAGGTCGCGTCGGCCGCATTGCACACGACGCCGGCCTTGGCGAGACGATATCGATGCGGTTCCAGCGGCACGCAGGCAGGCAGGGCCATCACCGCGACGACGAGCAGGAGCAGCAGACGGGGCATGATCGGCGATCCGCGAGTGGGCGAGCCGGCGATCGTCGGCTAGCACAGCCCGGTCCGCAAGCGATCCACCGTCCGTCCAACGAAAAGGGCACCACGGCGCCCTTTTTTCGATCGCTGCGTCGCCCTTCAGGCGGCGAGCCGCTCCGACCAGCGCTGCTTGACCCGGCCCAGCGCCTCGGGCAGGTGGTGTTGCAGTCGCGTGAACAACTCGGTGTGCAGCGCGATCTCGCTCTTCCACGCGGACGCGTCGATCGACGTGATGCGGTCGAAGTCGGCCTCAGTGAAGTCGGCACCGTCCCACGACAGGTCCTCGTAGCGCGGCGTCGTGCCGAACACGTGCTCCACGCCGCCCGCCTCGCCCGCGATGCGGTCGAGCATCCATTTCAGCACGCGCATGTTCTCGCCGAAGCCGGGCCACACGAACTTGCCGTGACCGTCGGTGCGGAACCAGTTGACGGTGAAGATCGTCGGCAGCTTCGCGCCGGCGGCTTGCAGCTTGTCGCCGAGCGTGAGCCAGTGGCCGAAGTAGTCGGACATGTTGTAGCCGCAGAACGGCAGCATGGCGAACGGATCGCGGCGCACGACGCCCTGCTCGCCCGATGCGGCCGCGGTCGTTTCCGAGCCCATCGTCGCGGCCATGTAGACGCCCTCGACCCAGTCGCGCGCCTCGGTCACGAGCGGCACGGTGGTGGAGCGACGGCCGCCGAAGATGAACGCCGAGATCGGCACGCCGGCCGGGTTGTCCCAGTCGGCGTCGATCACCGGGTTCTGCGTCGCGGCCACGGTGAAGCGCGCGTTCGGGTGCGCCGCCTTCCGGCCCGTGGCCGCCGCGGTGACCGGCGTCCAGTCCTGCCCCTGCCAGTCGATCAGGTGCGCGGGTGCTTCCTTGGTAAGGCCCTCCCACCACACGTCGCCGTCGTCGGTCAGCGCGACGTTGGTGAAGATGGTGTTCGAGCGCATCGACGCCATGCAGTTGAAATTGGTCTTCTCGTTGGTGCCCGGCGCGACGCCGAAATAGCCGGCCTCGGGATTGATCGCGTACAGCCGGCCGTCCGCACCCGGCTTGATCCACGCGATGTCGTCGCCGATGGTCGTTACCTTCCAGCCTTCGAAACCCTTGGGCGGGATCAGCATCGCGAAGTTGGTCTTGCCGCACGCCGACGGGAAGGCAGCGGCGACGTAGTGCTTCTCGCCTGCGGGGTTCTCGACGCCCAGGATCAGCATGTGCTCGGCGAGCCAGCCTTCCTCGCGGCCCATGGTCGACGCGATGCGGAGCGCGAAGCACTTCTTGCCGAGCAGCGCGTTGCCGCCGTAGCCCGAGCCGTAGCTCCAGATCTCGCGCGTCTCGGGGAAGTGGACGATGTACTTGGTGGCGTTGCACGGCCACGGCACGTCCTGCTCGCCGGGCGAAAGCGGCTTGCCGACCGAATGCACGCACGGCACGAAGTGGCCGTCGGTGCCGAGCACCCCGTAGACCGCGCGCCCCATGCGGGTCATCAGCTTCATGTTGACCGCGACGTACGGCGAGTCGGACAGCTCGACGCCGATGTGCGCGATCGGCGAGCCGAGCGGGCCCATCGAGAAGGCCACCACGTACAGCGTGCGGCCGCGCATGCAGCCGGTGAAGAGACCGTCGAGCGTCTCGCGCATCGTCGCGGGCTCGATCCAGTGATTGGTGGGACCGGCGTCCTCGGCCTTCGCGGAGCAGATGAAGGTCCGGTCCTCGACCCGTGCCACGTCGCCCGGATCGGACAACGCGAGGAAGGACTTGGGCCGCTTGACCGGATCGAGGCGGCGCATCGTGCCCGCCTCGACCATCGCCTCGCAGAGCCGATCGTATTCGCCGTCCGACCCGTCGCACCACACCACCTGCGCCGGCTCGGTCAGCCGGGCGATGTCCGCGACCCAGGCGATGAGCTTCTGGTGTTTGACCCACGACGGCGCGGATACGCCGGCCGATGGCGACAGCACTGCGTTCATGTTCGATCTCCACGCGTCGCGTGCAGGGCGCGACGAAAGACGGACCCGATGGCTGAGGCGGGCTGCACCCGCGGTCTGTTCGCGAAAGCGCTGCAAGAATCACGCCGAGCGTCCGCCGACCCGCCTTTCTTGCGTTCCGAGCGACGACGGACCCCGCGGGGGGCGTGCAATGTAACATGGTCCATCGCCGCCCTCGTCCCTCGCCGCCCGCCGGTCGACGCGGTCCGCGTCCCTCTGGAAACAGCGCCCTCGCGATGAAGATCTCGATCCTCGACGACTATCAGGATGCGGTTCGCAAGCTCGACTGTTTCGGCCTGCTGGCGGGCCAGGAGGTCAAAGTTTTCAACAATACGGTCAAGGGTGCCGGGCAGCTCGGTGTTCGACTTTCCGACTCCGAGGCGCTGGTGCTGATCCGCGAACGCACGCGCATCAACCGCGACCTGCTCGGGAAACTGCCGCGGCTGAAGGTCATCGCGCAGACCGGACGCGCCGGGTCGCACATCGACCTCGACGCGTGTACCGAACGCGGCGTCACGGTGGTCGACGGCGCCGGCGCGCCGACGGCCGCGGCGGAACTGACCTGGGCGCTGCTGATGGCGTCGATGCGTCGGCTGCCGCAATACATCTCCAACCTGAAGCACGGCGTGTGGCAGCAGAGCGGACTGAAGAGTGCGAGCGACCCGCTCAACCACGGCGTCGGCGACCTGCTCGCCGGCAAGACGCTCGGCATCTGGGGTTTCGGCAAGATCGGGCGCCTGGTGGCCGGCTACGGCACCGCCTTCGGCATGAACGTGCTGGTGTGGGGCCGCGACGCGTCGCGCGCGGCGGCGCGCGAACAGCTCTACGACGTCGCCGCCGACCGTCGCGAGTTCTTCGCCGCGTCCGACATCGTCACGCTGCATCTGCGGCTCAACGACGAGACCCGCGGCCTCGTCAAGCTCGAAGACCTGCAGGCGATGAAGCCCACGGCCCTGCTGATCAACACCAGCCGCGCCGAGCTGATCGCGCCGGGCGCGCTGATCCAGGCGCTCAACAACTCGCGGCCGGGGCTGGCCGCGGTCGACGTGTTCGAGACCGAGCCGCCGCTGGCGGGGCATCAGCTGCTGCGGATGGAGAACGTGGTGTGCACCCCGCACATCGGCTTCGTCGAGAAGACCAGCTACGAAGCGATGTTCGCGGCGGCGTTTCGCAACATCCTGGCCTACGTCGACGGATTGCCGACCAACGTCGTCAACCCGGACGTGTTGAAGCAGCGGCGGTGAGCGTCATCGCCGAACGGACGACCTCGGTTCGCGTCGTCCCCGCCATCGCCTGATCGAGGAAGCCGCCCGCCATGGCCGGGAACCGCGGTACCGCCTGGGCACGACGCGTCGTCCTCGTCACGGGCGGCACGTCGGGCATCGGGCTGGCCCTGGCCGAAGCGTTTCTCGACCAGGGCGCTTCGGTCGCGGTGTGCGGTCGATCGGTGCCGGGGCTCGAGCGTTTCACCGTCGAGCATCCGGGCGCGCTGGCCATTCGCGCCGACGTCACCCGAGGCGACGAGCGGATCGCCCTGTTGCAGGCAGTCGCCGATCGCTTCGGTCGGCTCGACGTCCTGATCAACAACGCCGGTAGCTTCGTCGAACGCGACTTCACGGCCGACGCCGAGCCGACACGCGACCTCGAGCAGGAGGTCGCGCTCAATCTGACCGCGCCCATCCAGCTGACCGGCGACGTGCTGGAGCGCTGGCCGTCACCGGTCGCGCTGGTGTTCGTCACGTCGGGCTACGCGCTGGTCTCGCCGACCCGTGCGCCGACCTACGGCGCCGTGAAGGCCGGCCTGCACGGCTTCGCCGACGGCTTGCGCCGGCAGATCGCCTCGCGCGGAACGCAGGTCCTCGAGCTGCTCCCGCCCCTGGTCGACACGCCGATGACGGCCGACACCACGGGCAAGAAGATGGCGCCTGCCGCCGTCGCGGCGGTGACCCTCGAGGCACTGGCGCGCCGTCGATCGATGGCGCTGCCCGGCGCGACCCGGCTGCTGCCGCTCCTGCTGCGGATCGCGCCCGCCACGATCGGGCGAATCGTCGGCCGGACCTGACCGACCCGCTCGGCCCGTCGGCGCCGGACGGCCCCGGTCGTCGCATCACCGATCTACGGCATCAGCTTCCACTTGCCGTCGTCGACCACCACCATCACGCGCGAGCGTTGGTCGAGACCGCTGTGGTCGGTGGCCGTCATGCTCATCACGCCCTGCGTGATCGTCAGGTTCTTGACGTTCTCGATGCTGTCGCGAAGCGCGACGCGAAACTCCTTCGTCCCCGGCTTCGCCCTGGCGAGCGCGCCCGGCAGCGCGGCCTGCAGCAGCAGGCTCGCGTCCCACAGGTGGGCGCCGAAGGTCGCCACGCTGCCGGGTCCGTAGGCCTGTTCGTAGACCCGCGTGTAGTCGAGCGCCAGCTTCTTGCTGCCGTTCGAGTCGGGCAGCTGGCTCGCCACCAGGACCGGCCCGACCGGCACGATGCTGCCGTCCACGTCCTTGCCGCCGACGCGCAGGAAGTCGTTGTTGGCGACGCCGTGGGTCTGGTAGATCGGTCCCTTGTAGCCACGCTCCTTGAGCGCCTTCGCGGGGAGCACGGCCGGCGTGCCGCGGCTGGCGATCAGGATCACGTCGGGCCTGGCCGCCACCAATCGCAACACCTGGCCCGTCACGCTGGCGTCGGTCGGCTGGTAGGCCTCGTTGGCGACGATGCGGATGTTCTTCTCCGCGGACAGCCGCGTCATCTCGGCGACCCAGTTCTGCCCGTAGCTGTCCGCCAACGCGATGATCGCGACGGTCGAGACCTTTTGCGCCGCCATGTGGTCGACCACCGCGCCGGCCATCAGCGAGTCGTTCTGCGGCGTCTTGAAGATCCAGCGTTTGCGCGCGTCCATCGGCGTGATCAGCGCGGCGGCCGCGGCCAGGCTGATCACCGGTGTCTCGGACTCCACCGCCGGGTCGGTCATCGCGATCGCGTTCGGCGTCGTCGACGGACCGATCACCACGTCGACGTGCTCCTCGTCGATCAGCTTCTTGATGTCGCGGACCGCGGTCGTGGTGTCGGACGCGTCGTCGAGCACGATGTACTCGACCTTCTGTCCCGCCATCTCCTTCGGCAGCAGCGCCGCGGTGTTCTTCTGCGGAATGCCGAGCGACGCGGCCGGGCCGGTCGCGGCGACCACGATGCCGACCTTGATGTCGGCCTCGGCGTCGATGCCGATCGACAGGGCGGCGGCGGCCACCAGTGCGGTGACGATGTGCGGAATACGGCGTTTCATGCGGTCTCCTCCTCGTTGTGATCCATGGGTACCAGGTCGCAGCACTGCGGCTGCTCGTTCACGCCGGCTCGCTCGCGAGCGGCTCCTTCTGCCGAGATCCGTTTCCGCTTCGCGTGTCGGCCGACGGTCTCACGGCGCGCGCTTCGGTCGCACGAAGACCAGCGGCTTCGCGA
>CAHJXF010000002.1 GCA_903644065.1 Betaproteobacteria bacterium | reverse complement strand
GCGGCGCGCCGCGGATGCGCAACGTCCTGTCGGGCATCCGGAGCGCCTACCCGCCCGAACAGCTGGCCGGTCGACTGACCGTGATGGTGGCCAACCTCGCGCCGCGCAAGATGAAGTTCGGCGTGTCCGAAGGCATGGTCCTCGCGTCCGGCGCTGGCGACGCGGGCCCGGCGGGGCTGTACCTCCTCGAGCCGGACGCAGGCGCCCAGCCGGGCATGCGGGTGCGCTGAGGCGGATCGGTGCGGCACGCGTCGGGCCATCCCGGCGGCGTCGCTATAATCGAAACGAACGGTCATGCCATTTCGACGGTGCGCTGCGTCGAAGTCGCGAAGAGCCGTCGACCCATCGAGGAGACGTTCCATGACCCGTCGTTCCATGACCCGTCCCTGCACCCCATGAAGGCCGTGCTCTGTCGCACCCACGGCCTGCCCGACACGCTCGAGCTGGCCGACCTGCCGTCGCCGCTGCCGGGGCCGAAGCAGGTGCTGATCGCGGTGAAGGCCGCCGGCGTCAACTTCCCCGACACGCTGATCATCCAGAACAAATACCAGTTCAAGCCCGCGCTGCCGTTCTCGCCGGGCGGCGAACTGGCCGGCACGATCACGGCGGTCGGCTCCGAGGTGCAGGGCTTCTCGGTGGGCCAGGACGTCATCGCGTTCACCGGCTGGGGCGCGTTCGCGGAAGAAGTCGCGGCGGACGCGATCAAGCTGATCCCGATGCCGCCCGGCGTGCCCTTCGACATCGCCGCGTCGTTCGTGATGACCTACGGCACGTCGTACCACGCGATCAAGGACCGTGCGGCGCTGCAGCCCGGCGAGACGATGCTGGTGCTGGGCGCGGCCGGCGGCGTGGGGCTGGCCGCCGTCGAACTCGGCAAGGCGCTCGGCGCGCGCGTCATCGCGGCCGCGTCGAGCGCCGAGAAGCTCGCGGTGTGTCGCGAGCACGGAGCCGACGAGACCATCGATTACGCCACCGAGGACCTGCGCGAGCGCATCAAGGCGCTGACCGACGGCCGAGGCGTCGACGTGGTCTACGACCCCGTGGGTGGCATCTACTCCGAGCCGGCGCTGCGCAGCATGGCGTGGCGCGGCCGCTTCCTGGTGGTGGGTTTCGCCAACGGTGAGATCCCCAGCATCGCGCTCAATCTGACACTGCTGAAGGGCTGTTCGATCGTCGGCGTGTTCTGGGGCGAGTACGTCAAGCGCGAACCGAAGGCCAACGCGCGCGACCTGATGGAACTGGTCGGCATGATGCAGGCCGGCACGATCAAGCCGCTGGTGTCGGCGCGTTATGCGTTCGCGGACGCGGCCGATGCGCTGAACGCGGTGATGCAGCGGAAGGTGACCGGGAAGGTCGTGCTGGTGCCGTGACGACATCGAGCGACGTGGCGCTTCGGGCGCAGCGTCCGTTCAGGTCACCCGGGCAGAGGTCGAGCGCGATACTCGGTACCAGCCCTGCAGGCCACTCCGGCGAGGACCGGGTCGGCTTGCCAGTCGCCAGGACAGGGTCCCGGCCGTCGCCGGGTGCAAGACACAACATCGAATCCCGGCCTTCGCCGGGATGAACTGATCGGAAGAGCGAGACAGGAAATGGACTTCGACTACAGCCCCAAGGTGCAGGAACTGCGAGCCCGCCTGCTCGACTTCATGAACGAGCACGTCTATCCCGCCGAGCATCGCTTCCACGACGAGATCGCGGCCAATCGGGCGACCGGCGACGCGTGGATCCCGACCACGCTGATCGAGGAGCTGAAACCGAAGGCCCGCGCCGCGGGCCTGTGGAACCTGTTCCTGCCGTTCTCGAAGCGCGTGCCCGAGGGCCTCACCAATCTCGAGTACGCGCCGCTCTGCGAGATCATGGGACGCGTGCACTTCGCGCCCGAGATCTTCAACTGCTCGGCGCCCGACACCGGCAACATGGAAACGCTGGAGCGCTACGCGTCCGAGGACATCAAGCGGACCTGGCTCGATCCCCTGTTGCGCGGCGAGATCCGCTCCGCGTTCCTGATGACCGAGCCGGCCGTGGCCTCGTCGGACGCGACCAACATCCAGTGCTCGATGACCCGCGAAACACGGGACGGCGCGGACGAATACGTCATCAACGGCCGCAAGTGGTGGTCGTCGGGCGCCGGCGACCCGCGCTGCGCGGTTTACATCGTGATGGGCAAGACCAATCCCGATGCCGGGCGCCACGAGCAGCAGTCGATGATCGTGGTCCCCGCCGACGCGCCGGGCGTGAAGGTCCTGAGGCCGCTGTCGGTGTTCGGCTACGACGACGCGCCGCACGGGCACATGGAGGTCGACCTGCACGACGTGCGCGTGCCGGTCGGCAACGTGCTGCTCGGCGAGGGCCGCGGCTTCGAGATCGCGCAGGGTCGGCTCGGACCGGGCCGCATCCACCATTGCATGCGGCTGATCGGCGTGGCCGAGCGGGCGCTCGAGGCGATGTGCAAGCGGTCGCTGGAACGCACCGCGTTCGGCAAGCGCATCTCCGAGCAGGGCATGACGCTCGAGAAGATCGCCGACGCGCGCTGCATGATCGACCAGGCCCGCTTCCTGACGTTGAACGCGGCCTACAAGATGGACACGGTCGGCAACAAGATCGCCAAGTCCGAGATCGCGATGATCAAGGTCGTCGCGCCGCGCATGGCCTGCCAGGTGATCGACTGGGCGATCCAGATCCACGGCGGCGGCGGCGTGTCGAGCGACTTCCCGCTGGCGATGATGTACGCGCATTCGCGCACGCTCCGGCTCGCCGACGGACCCGACGAGGTGCACCAGGTCGCGGTCGCCAAGCTGGAGCTGGCCAAGCACATGACGATCCCGAAATCCAGGCACGCGGCGCTGGATGAAATGCCGGTCACGCGCAGCTAGCGGGGCACCGCGGCGCGGGGCATCGCGGAGTTGGTAAGGGACTGTGAAGATGCGGGTTGACTGCGGGACCGTGCCGCTGCGGGTCGCGAGTGAGCCGGCGTGCAACGCGAAGCCGGCGCGCACCTCGTAACGCCACGCGCCCGGCAAGCGACGATCAGGACGCGATCGCGCGCCGCGCCCGGTCGGCGCTCGGCCCGTTGGGCAGCAACTCGAGATAGGTCCGATAGGCCGTCTTCGCCTTGTCGACGTCGCCGAGCGCCGTCCACGCGTCGCCGATGTTGAGGTAGGCCACGCCGCGCGACGGGTCGAGCTTCAGCGTGCTTTCGAACCAGCGGATCGCGTCGGCGTGGCGGCCCTCCTTGTAGAACACGAAGCCGAGGTTGTTGGCCGCCATCGCGTAGGTCGGCTCCAGCTTCAACGCTTCGAGGAACGACGCCTCCGCGAGCGGGTACTGCTTCTCGCGGTAGAGCTGCAGCCCGCGATTGTTCGCCGCCTCGGCTCGCTGTCGGTCTCCGACCGCGAGCGCCGCGACGGGCTTCAGCACTTCCGCGCGACCTTCCAGATTGGTGACCGTCACGGGCTGTCCGCCTTGGACCGCGCCTGTCGGGTCGCCGCCCGAGCGCTTGACCTGCGCGTTCAACTGCGCGTTCAGCGCCAGCGCGTCGGCCGGTAGCTGGGCACTGGCCTCGGTCAGGTATTCCTTCGGTCGCGCGACGGCGAACACGAAGTCGCCGCCTTCGGACCCCGGCAGGCTGCCGAAGGCGGGCGTCTGCAGCGAGATCTTCGCGACCGACGGGGCCACGTAGGCGGCGATCTCGGTCGCGGTCAGCACGCCGTCGCCGTTGGCGTCGGCCTTGCCGTCGAGCGCCTGCAGCAGCGTCCAGGTGAACACCGAGTGGCCGCCGGGTCCGCCGTCGGCCACCATCTGGTCGGCGCCGCCGGCCGTCAGCATCTGGCGTCCGACCCGCTGCGCGTTGTCTTTCAGATAACGGTCCGAGCCGCCGCGCGCGAGGCCGAGGCCGCTGTAGCAGGCATCCATCACGAAGAAGACGTGCCGCGCGCCGAGGCTCTCGGCGATGTTCTGGATGTCGGTCATCGCGATGGCTTCGGTGGCGGTCTGCTCGGGGTCGGCGTCGACCGGGATGATGTAGCCGAGCGAGCGACCCGAAGCGAGCTGGCGCGTGGCGCCGTGGCCGGCGAAGAACACGAAGATCTGGTCGGCGTCGCCGATCGCCTGGCGACTCAGCCTGGCGTTCAGCGTCTGCAGGATGTTGGCCCGCGTCGCATCCCCGTCGGACAGCGTCATCACGTGATCCGCCGCGAAACCCATCTTGTCGATCAGCAGGCTGCGGACCGACGCGGCGTCGGCCGCCGCGTACTGCAGGCGCGGCCATTTCGCGTACGCGTTGATGCCGATCACGAGCGCCCAGTTGCGCGCGGTGCCGGCGGCGGCCACGTCGACCTTCGCCGCGTCGGTCGCAGCCGGCTTCCTGACCGCGAACTGGGTGCCGTCCCAGCCGGCGAACTGATAGCCGTCGGCCTTCAGTCGGTCGAGCACGATCGGCAGCGCCTGCATCGCGCGCGGATGGATGTCGTGGAACAGCACGATGCCCTTCTTCTGCTGGTCGACGGCTTTTAGCACCCGGTCGGCGACCGACGCGCCGACCGGGTCGGCCCAGTCGAGCGAATCGATGTTCCACATCACCGACGTGAGCTTGAGCCCGCCCAGCACGTCGAGCCCTTCCTTGTTGCGGGCGCCGTACGGGAAACGGAAGATCGGCGCGCGATCCGGCGAGACGCTCTGCAGCAGCTGGTCGGTCTTGACCACCTCGTCGGTCAGGGCCTGCTCGTGCAGCCGCGTCAGCTGCGCGTGCGTGAAGCTGTGGTTGCCGATCACGAAGCCGTCCTTCAGCAATCTTCGGTCGACCTCGGCCAGCGGACCGAGCTTGCTGTTGCCCTTGGCGTCGAGCGCGCCGAGGTTGTTGCCGACCTGGAAGAACGTGCCGGGCACGCCGTAGCGCTTGAGGATCTCGCGGATCTCGTCGGTGTACTTCGGATGCGGGCCATCGTCGAACGTCAGCACGACGGTCTTGTCGGGCAGGCCGCGGCCGAAGACCTCGCCTTCGGCCGCGCCCCGCATGCGCGGCGCGTCGGGAGACGGCGCGAAGAGATCCGCGGCACCGGCCTCCGCGCGAAAGCCGCTGTCGCGGATCAGCGCGTCGCGGTCGTAGAGCTTCCGCACGGCCGCCACGTAGTCGTCCCAGCGCTCGCGACGCGGCGCCACGCCGCGGCCGTCCAGGGCGCCGGTGATCGCGCTCAGCTCGTGGTCGTAGAGCTTCGCGATGTCGTCGAACGCGTCGAGGTCCTCGCCGACCCGCTTGTGCAGCTTCATGCCGCCGAGGGTCTGGGCGCCCGACGCGTCGTCGCGCAGGCGCTCGAGCACGTCCCTGAAGACCAGACGATCGACGGCGTAGAGCGCCGGCGCCGATTCGATGTAGGTCAGCGCCGCCTCGAGCCGCGACTGCTCGCCGGCGCGCCAGGCGCGCGTGAACGCCTGCGCGAGGGCCTCGCTTCGCGCCAGGTTGGCGTGGAACAGGAACTGGCCGACCTGGTGGCCGACCGCCGCGTCCTGCGGCGTCCGCGACGCATCGTCGGCAAAGAGGACGACGAGCTGCCGCTGGACGGCGACCTGCTCGTCGAGCTGCGCCAGCAGCGGATCGGGGTGCGACGCCGTCGTCGACCCGTCCGCCTCGACAGCGGCAACGGAAGGTCGTCGTGCGAGCACGTAGCCGGCGACGACGGCGCCCAGCGCGACGGCGAGCACGACGGCGAGCCAGACGGCGATGGCCGATCGCTTCACGATCCAGGTCCCGGCGTCACCGCGCCGCGCACTTCGAGCCGACGTGTCGCCGGCGTCCGGCACGGCCACGACAGGCCGACTCGCGAAAGCTTCGAACCCATGCCACCTCTCCGGTTTTCGAGCCGTGATGATAAACGCCGCTTGACAAGCCTCGGCAAGCTATTAAAGTGATATCACTTTGACATCGACCGAGCCGCGCGACCGAGCGGCGTCGATGCGAATCACGACCCGCAGGGAGCAACGACATGAGTGCGATCCGTTCCGAAGACAGGATGAAGAACACGATCGACGGCTACGCGATGGCCGTGATCGGCGGGCTGCTGGTGATCGCCGGGCCGACGGTGCTCACGGCCATGACCCGGCACCTGGTCGCCGACTGGCGTCTGGTCGCGGGTCCGCTGGTGTTGTTGCTCGGCATCCTCGTGCTGGTCGGCCTGTACATGCTGCAGCCCAATCAGAGCGCGGTGCTGACGCTGTTCGGCAAGTACGTCGGCACCGACCGCAGCAACGGGCTGCGCTGGTCCAGCCCGTTCTATCGCAAGGTCAAGGTCAGCCTGCGGGCCCACAACTTCGTTTCCGACCGCATCAAGGTCAACGACGCGCGCGGCAACCCGATCGAGATCGCCGCCGCCATCGTGTGGCGGGTGCGCGACTCGGCGCAGGCACTGTTCGACGTCCAGGACTACGAGGCGTTTCTCCGCGTGCAGGCCGAGACCGCCATCCGCCACCTGGCGTCGAGCTATCCGTACGACGAAGGCATCGCCGAGATCGAGGACGGCGCGCTGGAGCCGCGGAGTCCGAAGCGCACCGGCGAGCTGACGCTGCGCTCCAGCATGGCGCAGGTGACCGAGAGCCTCATGAACGAACTGGCCGACCGCCTCGACGTCGCCGGCCTCCACATCGACGACGCCAAGCTGACCCACCTCGCCTATGCGCCCGAGATCGCCGGCGTGATGCTGCGGCGCCAGCAGGCCGAGGCGATCATCGCGGCCCGCCAGAAGATCGTGCTGGGCGCGGTGACGATGGTGGAGATGGCGCTGAACGGGCTGTCCGAACGCAACATCATCGAGCTAGACGACGAACGGAAGGCGGCGATGGTCAGCAACCTGCTGGTCGTGCTGTGCTCGGAAAGCGATGCGCAGCCGATCATCAACGCCGGCACGTTGTACGGCTGACGATGTACGGCTGGCGCTGTTCGACTGACCCTGTACGACTGACGATGTTCGACTGACCCTGTACGACTGACCCTGTACGACTGAACCCTGTACGACTGACGATGTACGGCTGACGCTGTACGACTGACCCTGCGACGCGCCGGAGGACCCTCATGACGAACCCATGCGCGACTGCGCAGGTGCTCTACGAACATCGGCAGACCGGCTGGGTGATGCTGGTCTCGGCCCTGGTGCCGCTCGCCGTGATCGGCTCGATCGAGATCACGAGCCCGGCGGTCGACCGCCTCGTCCCTCCGGCGCTGCTGTCGATGCTCGCGATCGCGGCCATTCTGCTGCTGACCGGCTTCGCGTCGCTGTCGGTCACGGTGACGCGAACCCGCCTGATCGCGCGTTTCGGCGTGGGTCTCGTGGGCAGGACGATCGCGCTCGACGACGTGGTCGCGACCCGCGTCGGCCGCACCCGCTGGTACGAAGGCTGGGGAATCCACTGGACGCGTCGCGGCATGCTCTACAACGTCGCCGGCTTCGAGACCGTCGAGCTCGACCTGCGCACGGGCCGGCGGGTGCGGATCGGCAGCGACGATGCCGCGCGCCTCGCGGCCACGGTGGCGCGGGCGATCGACGGTCGTCGGTCGCACGTGCCCCTTTGAATTCGACGGATGGCCAGTCCCGACAAGAAGTCGTTCCTGTTGCGGATCGACCCTGCGCTGTGGGCCGAACTCGAACGTCTCGCCGCCGGCGAGTTGCGGAGCGTGAACGCCCAGATCGAATACCTGCTGCGGGAGTCGCTGGTCCGTCGCGGAGTGGCGACGACCCGGCCGGCCGGCAAGCGGACGCGTTAAGATTCGAACTCAGCCGGCTCGTGCCGCGCGTCAAACGATCGCACCCATGTACGTCTCCGAAGTCACCCGCTTCCTCGAAGCATTGAAGGACGCCCATCCCGAGATCGGCATCGAGCAGCGAAAGGGTCGTGCCATCTGGTGGGACAAGAAGCCGATGAGCGCCGAGGAGCTCGAGCACCAGTCCGAGTCGCACGTGCGCCAGAACGGCTACGTGTACCAGACCAAGCTGTAGTGGGCTCGTCGCAGGCGTCGTCTGCGTCGCCCCGCACCTTGCCCCCACCCGCTTCGATCGACACCACGCCGGTCACCACCGACGGCATCGCGCTCGCGCGGTTGTACGGCGAGCCGCTCTTCAGCGTGCCGCAGGACCTGTACATCCCGCCCGAGGCGCTGGAGATCTTCCTCGAGGCCTTCGAGGGCCCGCTCGACCTGCTGCTGTACCTCATCCGGCGCCAGAACTTCAACGTGCTCGACATCCCGATGGCCGAGGTCACGCGGCAGTACCTCGGCTACATCGAGCAGATCCGGCAGAGCAACCTGGAGCTCGCCGGCGAATACCTGCTGATGGCCGCGATGCTGATCGAGATCAAGTCGCGCATGTTGCTGCCGGTCCGAAAGATCGATGGCAAGGGCGAGGCCGAGGATCCGCGCGCCGAGCTGGTCCGCCGGCTGGTCGAGTACGAGCGCATGAAGCTGGCCGCGCTGCAGGTCGATGCGCTGCCGGTGATCGGGCGCGACTTCCTGGCCGCGGCCGCCACCATCGACGAGTGTGCCGAGAAGACCTGGCCCGAAGTGCAGGTGGCCGACCTGCAGGCGGCCTGGTCCGACGTGCTGCGCCGAGCGCGGCTGGTCCAGCATCACCGCATCACGCGCGAAGAGTTGTCGGTGCGCGAACACATGACGCAGATCATCCGTCGCCTGAGCGGCAAGCGCTTCGTGGAGTTCGGCGACCTGTTCGACCCGCGGCGCGGCATCCCGGTGGCGATCGTCAACTTCCTCGCCCTGCTCGAGCTCGCCCGCGAGTTCCTGATCGAGGTCACGCAGGGCGAGGCGTACGCGCCGATCTACGTCAAGCTGGCGTACACGCCGAGCTGAGCGAAGCGTCGCGCATCGGGTTCGCGACGCGGGCTCGCGGGCGTCGGCAGACAGTGAGGACGCTGGATCTCGCGTTCGCGGGAACGATGCTAGACCAGTCGGGACCTTCGTCATCCGGCGAATGCGGGGAGGGTCGGAAGTCGTGGCTCGAGGATGCGCCACGCGTCGTCGTCGGGCGCCCGCGTTCGCGCTGGCGGCGGCGTCACAAGCGGGATGCAAGTCCTCCATGTCGTCCCGGCGAAGCTCGGGACCCAAGTTGCGGTGCGTGCTGACGGCACCAACTGAGGTCCCGACCTTCGCCGGGACGACGAAAAGGGCGATGGGGAGAACATCGACCTCGCTTCGCTTCGTCGTCCGCCGACCTTGCATCGCCAGGCCGACCTCACTTCGCACCGTCGACCTCGCATCGCCACGTCGACCTCACTTCGCTCCGTCGACCTCACGGCCCTTCGTCGTCCCCGCGAACGCGGGGACCCAGGGTCGCGGCTCGACGTCGATCACCGCCGACATCGCCTGATCTCCCGTCCGCGGAACGACGGCTTCATGAGTGACACGCAGCAACGACGGCGTCCCCTCAAGCCACCTTCTTCTCTTCGTCGCGGTCGTGCGCCGAGAAGAACTGCTCGTCCTCGGTCGAGCCCTTGAGCGCCGTGGTCGACGCCTCCCGCTCGATGGTCTGCGTCACCGCGTCGAAGTAACCGGTACCGACCTCGCGCTGGTGCTTGACCGCGGTGAAGCCCTTCGAGGCGGCCGCGAATTCGGCTTCCTGCAACTCGACGAACGCGCTCATCTGGTTCCGCGCGTAGCCGTGCGCCAGGTTGAACATCGAATAGTTGAGGCTGTGGAAACCGGCCAGCGTGATGAACTGGAACTTGTAGCCCATCTTGCCGAGCTCGACCTGGAACGACGCGATGGTCGCGTCGTCGAGGTTCTTCTTCCAGTTGAAGCTCGGCGAGCAGTTGTAGGCGAGCAGCTTGCCGGGGTGCGCCGCATGGACCGCATCGGCGAACGCCTTCGCGTAGGCGAGGTCCGGCTTGCCGGTCTCGCACCACACCATGTCCGCGTACTCCGCGTAGGCGATGCCCCGCGAGATGGCCTGGTCGAGACCGGCGTTGGTGCGGTAGAAGCCTTCGACCGTGCGCTCGCCGGTCAGGAACTGCTTGTCGTTGTCGTCGACGTCGCTGGTCACGAGGTCGGCCGCCTCGGCGTCGGTCCGGGCGATCACCAGCGTGGGCGTGCCCATCACGTCGGCCGCGAGCCGCGCCGCGACCAGCTTGGCGACCGCTTCGCGCGTCGGCACCAGCACCTTGCCGCCCATGTGACCGCACTTCTTGACCGACGCCAGCTGGTCCTCGAAGTGCACGCCGGCGGCGCCGGCCTCGATCATCGACTTCATCAACTCGAACGCGTTCAACACGCCGCCGAAACCCGCTTCCGCGTCGGCCACGATCGGCGCGAAGAAGTCGATGTCGTTCTTGCCTTCGGACCACTGGATCTGGTCGGCGCGCGTGAACGCGTTGTTGATTCGCCGCACCACCATCGGCACCGAGTTCGCCGGGTACAGCGACTGGTCGGGATACATCTCGCCGGCCAGGTTGGCGTCGCCGGCGACCTGCCAGCCCGACAGGTAGATGGCCTTCAGACCCGCCTTCACCTGCTGCATCGCCTGGTTGCCGGTCAGCGCCCCCAGCGTGTTGACGAACGGCTCGTTGTTGACGAGGGTCCACAGCTTCTCGGCGCCCCGCCTGGCCAGCGTGTGCTCGACCTGCAACGAGCCGCGCAGTCGGATCACGTCGGCCGCGCTGTAGCCGCGCTTGATGTTTTTCCAGCGCGGGTTGGTGTCCCAGTCTTTTTGCAGCTTCTGGATTTCGAGTTCGCGTGCGCTCATCGGTGACCTCTTCGTTCGTTGGCGAAAGGAGCCCGAGTGGCTGCCTTCTGCATCGCTCGAATCGTACGCATATCCGCCGCGCGTCACAAGTGGTATGTCTTATACAAGAGTCCGTAAACCAGCAAACAAATCATGGGTTTGCAAACTTTGTTTTGTCATGTGATGCCAACCTTCCACGATGCGAAACAAATTAATGCGCTGCAGCATCGAGCTGCCTCCCAAGCCACCGCGCGGCCGATCGATGCGCGAGCTCGAACGAAAGAAGGCCGCACCGGGCGGCCGTCGCCAGCGCGTCCACCCTTCAGGCGGCGCGTTTGTCGGGCGTGCGCGCCGCATTCACGCGGCGCGTTTCTCCGGCGTGCGCGCCGCATCGAGTTTCGCCTGCGCATCGCGGAGCGCCGTCCGCAGTCCTTCCTGGACGACCGGGTGATAGAACGGCATCTCGAGCATCTGCTCGATGGTGCAGCGCATCTGCAACGACCACGCCAGCAGATGGCCGATGTGCTCGGCTTCGGGTCCGACCATCTCGGCGCCGAGGAACCGCCCGCTGTCGATCGCCGCGTACACGTGCAGCAGTCCCTGGTTGCGCAGGAACACCCGCGACCGCCCCTGATCCTCGAAGGACACGTTGCCGGTCACGTGCGGGTGGTGTTGCACGCCACGGTAGCCGCCCCCCACGACCATGATCTGCGGATCGGTGAACATCACGCCGAGCGGTGCACGCCGCAGACCCTTGCGGACGGCCGGGAAGCGCGCCGCGTTGTCGCCGGCGATACGTCCTTCGTCCGCCGCTTCGTGCAGCACGGCGACGTCGTTGTTGGCGTCCCCCGCGATGAAGATCGACGAGGCGCCGCACTGCAGCGTCTCGCGATCGAACACCGGCACCGCATGGGCATCGCATTCGAGCGACGTGTGCTCGAGACCAATGCCGCGCACGTTCGCCGTCCGCCCCGTCGCCGCGAGCAGGTAGTCGAAGCGTTCCACTTGGTCCGCCCCGTCGAGCCCCTTGAATTCCACGACGACCTGGTTCCCGTCGCGCCGTACCTCGGCATGCGCGTTCGTGTCGAGATAGAAGTCCGCGCCGAAGACCTTGTGCGCTTCGCTGATCAGCGCCGGATCGCTCAAGGGGCCGACGCCACCGCCGCGCCCGAACACCTTCACGCGGACGCCCAGGCGATGGAGCGCCTGGCCGAGTTCGAGACCGATCACGCCGGGCCCGAACACCGCGACGCTTTGCGGCAGGTCGTCGAGTTCGAAGATCTCGTCGTTGGTGATCAGCCGATCGCCGAGCGACTTCCAGATGGGCGGGTAGGACGGCGTCGAGCCGGTCGCGATGACGACGGTCTTCGCCGCGATGGTCGGACCGCCTTCGATCGACAGCGTGCGATCGTCGACGAAGCGCGCGCGGCCGAAGATCTTGTCGGCCGCGGCGATCTCGTCGACGCCGCGCGTGACGAAGCCGACGAAGCGGTCGCGCTCGCGCCGCACGCGCGCCATGACGGCCTTGCCGTCCACCGTCAGCGGGCCGTCGACCGACAGCCCGAACGACGGAAAACGCCCGAGCATATGGGCTGCTTCCGCGGGCGCGATCAACAGCTTGCTCGGCATGCAGCCCACCCGCGCGCAGGTCGTGCCGTACACCGTGCTTTCGATCAGCAAGGCGCGCTTGCCGGCTGCCTTGGCGGCGCGGTACGCGGCGAGTCCGGCAGTGCCGGCGCCGATCACGGCGACATCGGTTTCGATCGGGTCCATGAAGATTCTCGCGTGTCTGGGTGCGTTACGAAGTCGAATGACGGACAGCAAGACGGCCCCGAAGGGCCGTCTTCGATCTCGAGCGGAAAGGTGCTCAGGCCGCTTTCTTCAGATAGTTCTCGAGGTCGTCCGCAGAACCGATCAGTTCGCCGTTGATGAATACCTGCGGCACGGTCTTGCCCCCCGAGATGGCGCCGACGGCCTTGGTGCGGATGGTGTGACCGAGCGGCACTTCGACGTATTCCATGCCGGCCTGATCGAGCGCTTTCTTGGCCCGCGCGCAATGCGGACAGCCGATGCGCGTCAGGATCGCCACCTGGTCGGGTCCCTTCGCGTTCGGGTCGAGGTAGGTGAGCATGGTGTCGGCGTCGGACACTTCGAAGGGGTCGCCTTCCTTGTCCGGCTCGATGAACATCTTCTCGATCTTCTTGTCGCGCACCAGCATCGAATAACGCCACGACCGCTTGCCGAAGTTGATGGCGCTCTTGTCGACCAGCATGCCCATGCCTTCGGTGAAGGCGCCGTTGCCGTCGGGCAGCAGGACGACGTTGTCGGACTCCTGGTCGCGGGCCCACTCCTCCATCACGAACGGATCGTTGACCGAGACGCAGATGATCGAATCGACACCGTGCTGCTTGAAGATCGGCGCCAACTCGTTGTAGCGCGGCAAGTGGGTGGACGAACAGGTCGGCGTGAAGGCGCCCGGCAACGAGAAGACGACGACGGACTTGCCGCCGAACAACTCGTCGGTGGTCACCTTCGCCCAATCGCCGTTCCTGCGGATCATCAAGGTGACGTCCGGGACGCTATGGCCTTCGATATTCTTCAACTCGCTCATTCGGTAAAACTCCTGGAGTGGGGTGGTGCGGCATGCCGACGAATCAGAGCACGCATTGTCCGATGCGCTTCCAAATAGGACAAGCGTTATCTTTCCATGTTTTCGATAGTCTGTGGTTATGAAATCGCCTGCGGCGACTTCTTCGGGAACATCCGCTGCAGTTCCGGTTCCCGGTCGATCCATTGATGCTTAAGGGCGCCGACGATGTGCAGGGTCACCAGGCCGTACAGCACGTAAGCGAACCAGGCGTGCAAGGCGCCGAAACGGTCGTGCCACAGTTCCTTCGCCGCGGGGTCGAGGCTCGTCACCCAACCGACGCGCGGCCAGGGGACGACGCCGAACAACGTCATCGGGTGGCTGGCCGCATCCTTCCACGCCGAGTCGTGCAGCCATCCGCTCAACGGCATCGCGAAGATCAGCGCATACAGCAGCAGGTGCGCCGCATGCGCGCCGATCCGCTCCCAGCGGGGGTATTCGCGCGGCAGCGCCGGCGGTCGATGCGTCAGGCGCCACAGCAGCCGCAGCGATGCCAGCCCGAGCACCGTGATGCCGATCGACTTGTGGGTGTCGATGACCGGACGAACCCAGTCGTCGGGCCACGCGTCCGCGGTGAGCGCCAGGGTCACGTTGACCACGATCAGCAACGCGATCACCCAGTGCAGGGCGATCGCCGTGCCGGTGTAGCGGGCGGGTATCTTCATCGACGGTTTCCTCGGTTCCGCGGCACAGGCGGCGGGCTCCCCTTCAGTATCGCAGTCCACGAGACACGAACGAAACGGACGTGACGAACCGTCACGACCTGCCCCGGCGCGGCGCGCGCGTCCATGGGATCATCGGCGCCCACGGCATCATCGCCCCGCCCTCGGCATCGTCGACCCCTCTCACGGCTTTCTTCCACTGCTTCCGTCTCCCTGCTTCAGTCCCACTGCTTCCGTTCTCCTGCTTCCGTCCCACCGCTTCCGTCCCACTGCTTCCGTCTCCCTGCTTCCGTCTCCCTGCTTCCGTTCTCCTGCAACCGTCTTACTGCTTCCGTCCCACTGCCTTGACCGCCCGTCTCGACGACGCCCTCGTCCTTCACTCGCCCCGTTTCCTGCCCCGCGTCACGCCGCTGGCGAGCCTGCTGGTCCACGGCTCGGTGGCGATCGTCTGGCTGCTGCTGTTCGCGAGCGCGTTCTCGCTCGGCGGCATCTACGCCTGGGCCACCGGCGTCGCCTACATCGTCTACGACACGGTGCTGCTCGTCTTCGTCGGCTGGAAGACGTGGGCGCTGGTGTCGCCCGCCGTCGCCACGCCTGCGGCGGGACGGCAGACCCTGGCGGTCGTGGTCGCCGCGCACAACGAGGCGAAGGTCCTGTCGCAGACCGTCGCGTCGCTGCTCGGACAGGACGAACCGCCGGACGCCATCGTCATCGCCGACGACGGCTCGTCCGACGGCACGGCCGGCCTGCTGGTGGCGCATTTCGGTTTCGACCTTCCGACCGTCGGGCAGTGGGCCAGCAGCCGTTCGGTGCCGACGCTGCACTGGCTGCGGCTGCCGCACGGCGGCAAGGCCCGTGCGCTCAACGCCGCGCTGATGTCGCCCATCGACGCCTGCCGGACCGAAGTGGTGATGACCGTCGACGCGGATACCGACCTCGCCGCCGGCGCCATCCGCGCGATGCGTCGGGCGTTCGCCGCCGAACCGTCGCTGGTCGCGGCGACCGGCATCCTGACGCCGGTGTGCGCGCCGTCCCTGGCCGGGCGCCTGTTCGAGTGGTTCCAGACCTACGAGTACATCCGCAATTTCCTGTCGCGCTATGCCTGGATGCGGGTCGACAGCCTGCTGCTGATCTCGGGTGCCTTCGCGGGTTTCCGCCGCGACGCGGTCGTCTCGGTCGGCGGCTTCGATCCCGACTGCCTGGTCGAGGACTACGAACTGATCCACCGCCTCGCGCGCCACTCGGCGCTGAACGGCTTCGGCTGGCGGTCGCGCGTCGTCGGCGACGCGCAGGCCCGCACCGAGGCCCCGAGCACCACCGCCGCCTTCCTGCGCCAGCGTCGGCGCTGGTTCGGCGGCTTCCTGCAGACGCAATACTGGTATCGCGGCATGGTCGGCGACGGGCGGCGCTTCGGCAACGTCGGCCGCTGGATGCTGCCGGTCAAGGCGGTCGACACGATGCAGCCGATCTTCGGGCTGACCGCGCTCGGCATCCTGCTGGTCTCGGTCGCCCAAGGTCGCGCGAGCGTGCTGATCCCGGTGTCGGCGTGGATTCTCGCGAAGATCGCCATCGATCTCGGTTTCCATCTCTGGTCGGTGCACCTGTACCGCCGCTGGGTCGGAGGCACGACGCGCGCGGGGTTCGGCTTCGCACTGCTGGCCGCGCTCGCCGAGCCGTTCACGTTCCAGATCCTGCGGCACGTGGGCGCCACGCTCGGCTGGGTGACGTTCCTGACCCGCCGGCGCCAGTGGGGCGCTCAGGAGCGGCTCGCGGTCATCGAGACGCGCGATCGTCCGGCGACGGACGAACGCGGCTGACGTCGCGCACGCCGTCGTCCTCGAACGAGCCAGCGGGCCTGCGCATCGACCTGCCGGCGACCCGGCCGCTTGCGTCGCGCGCCCGCCGGCAGGGTCGCGCGTCCATCGGGACCGCCACCCGTGCTCCTCAAGCCGCGAGCCGCACCGGGGTGTTGAACGTGAAGCCGCGTTCGCCGAAATCGACCTGCACCCGGTCTTTTGCACCGAACCTGCCCTCGAGCAGCATGCGCGACAACGGGTTCTCGATCTGCTGCTGGATGGCGCGCTTCAGCGGCCGCGCCCCGAACAGCGGATCGAAGCCTGCGGTCGACAGCTTGGTCAGCGCCGCGTCGCTGACGTCGATCTCGATCTCCAGCTTGGCCAAGCGCCGCTCGAGGCCGCTCAGCTGGATGCGCGCGATCGACGCGATGTTGGCCTGGTCGAGCCCGTGGAACACGACCACCTCGTCGATGCGGTTGAGGAACTCGGGCCGGAACTCCTGCTTGACCTCCTGCCACACCAGGCCCTTGATGCGCTCGTAGACCGCGGCCGCCGTCGTCGGATCCGTAGCGAGACCGCCGCTCTCGGCCAGGATCAGCTGCGACCCGATGTTCGACGTCATCACGATCACCGTGTTCTTGAAGTCGACGGTGCGCCCCTGCCCGTCCGTCAGGCGGCCGTCGTCGAGCACCTGCAGCAGCACGTTGAACACGTCCGGATGCGCCTTCTCGATCTCGTCGAGCAGGATCACGCTGTAGGGTTTCCGCCGCACCAGCTCCGTCAGGTAGCCGCCCTCCTCGTAGCCGACATAGCCGGGCGGCGCGCCGATCAGCCGGGCGACGCTGTGCTTCTCCATGAACTCGCTCATGTCGATGCGGACCAGATGGTCCTCGGAGTCGAAGAGGAAGCTGGCGAGCGCCTTGCAGAGCTCGGTCTTGCCGACGCCGGTGGGCCCGAGGAACAGGAACGAGCCGTAGGGGCGGTCCGGATCCGACAGGCCGGCGCGCGAGCGACGGATGGCGTCGGACACGAGGCGCACGGCCTCGTCCTGGCCCACGACCCGCTTGTGCAACGCGTCCTCCATGAACAGCAGCTTGTCGCGCTCGCCCTGCATCATCTTGCTGACCGGGATGCCGGTGGCGCGCGACACCACCTCGGCGATCTCCTCGGCGCCGACCTGGGTGCGCAGCAGCTGGTTCGGCTTCTGCTCGCCCTGCGACGCCTCGGCCGCGCGGGCCTGAGCCTCGAGCGGCGGCAGCTTGCCGTACTGGAGCTCGGCCACCTGGCCGAAACGCCCTTCGCGCTGCAGCTTGACGATCTCGGCCTTGACCCGGTCGATCTCCTCCATGATGTGCGCCGAGCCCTGCACCGCGGCCTTCTCGGCGTGCCAGATCTCTTCGAGGTCCGAGTACTCCTTCTGCAGCCGCTCGATCTCCTGCTCGATCAGCTCGAAGCGCCGTTGCGACGACTCGTCGCGCTCCTTTCGCACCGCCTCGCGCTCGATCTTGAGCTGGATCAGGCGACGGTCGAGCCGGTCCATCACCTCGGGCTTCGAGTCGATCTCCATCTTGACGCGCGACGCCGCCTCGTCGATCAGGTCGATCGCCTTGTCGGGCAGGAAGCGGTCGGTGATGTAGCGATGACCGAGCTCGGCCGCCGCGACGATCGCGGGGTCGGTGATCTGCACGCCGTGATGGACCTCGTACTTCTCCTGCAGTCCCCGCAGGATGGCGATGGTGCTCTCGACCGACGGCTCGCCGACCAGCACCTTCTGGAAGCGCCGCTCGAGCGCCGCGTCCTTCTCGACGTACTTGCGGTACTCGTCGAGCGTGGTGGCGCCGATGCAGTGCAGCTCGCCGCGGGCCAGCGCCGGCTTCAGCATGTTGCCGGCGTCGATCGCGCCCTCGGCCTTGCCCGCGCCCACCATCGTGTGGATCTCGTCGATGAAGACCAGGGTCCGCCCCTCGTCCTTCGCGATGTCGGTCAGCACGGCCTTCAGGCGCTCCTCGAACTCGCCGCGGTACTTGGCGCCGGCCAGCAGCAGCGCCATGTCGAGGACCAGCAGCCGCTTGCCCTTCAGCGACTCGGGCACCTCTTCGTTGACGATGCGCTGCGCGAGGCCTTCGACGATGGCCGTCTTGCCCACGCCCGGCTCGCCGATCAGCACCGGATTGTTCTTGGTGCGGCGCTGCAGGATCTGGATGGTGCGGCGGATCTCGTCATCGCGGCCGATCACCGGGTCGAGCTTGCCCTGGCGCGCGCGATCGGTGAGATCGATCGTGTACTTCTTCAGCGCCTCGCGCTGCGATTCCGCCTCGGCGCTGTCGACGGTCGAGCCGCCGCGCACGCCTTCGATGGCCGCGATCAGCGCGGTCTTCGACAGGCCCGCTTCCTTCGCGGCGCGTCCGGCTTCGCCCTTGTCGTCGGCGACGGCGAGCAGCAGCATCTCGCTCGCGATGTATTCGTCGCCGCGCTTCTGCGCCTCGCGGTCCGCGACGTTGAGCAAGGCATCGAGGTCGCGGCCGACCCGCACCTGGCCGGCGGTCCCCTCGACGCGCGGCAGCCGACCGATCGCCTGCTCCAGCGCAGTCGCGAGGCGCTGCACGTTGACACCCGCCCGCTGCAGCAACGAGCGCGCCGACCCGTCCTGCTGGGCCAGCAGGGACGACAGCACGTGGACGGGTTCGATGTACTGCTGGTCGCGCCCGACGGCGATGCTCTGCGCATCCGCCAGTGCTTCCTGGAATTTGGTGGTGAGTTTGTCGAGCCGCATGGCAAGTCCCGGAAAATAGGTCCGCACTGACGTTGGGTGTCGGTCCGTCGTTTCAAGCCGGGCAGGGTACGCCGGACGCCCGCCGGTGAGGCAGGTATGTGACGACTCCCGCGGGAGCGTTCCAGCGACGACCCGGTCCGACCGCGGTACACGGAATCGGACCGCCGTTCGTTGTAAGAACCGGGTCGAGTCCCCGACTGACGAGAGTCGCGTCGAAACCGGTTTCCTCGCGTTCGCGTACCACCTGCCTCAACCGCTGGAGCATTCGTCATGACCAAGGCCTCTTCTTCCCCTTCGACCACCGCGACGCGCAACGACTCGACGTCACGACGTCGGGGCGTTCTTGCGGCCGGTGCCGCCAGCCTCGCCGCGCTGGTCTGGGCCACGACTCGCAAGCCCGCCGTGGCGGCCGCCAACGCGACCGTCCAGGGGCCGGTGACGATCGTGCCGTTCGACGACGCCGGCGTCCGTCTCGCACCGGTGAGCATGGCGAAGGTGGTCAAGAGCGACGCCGAGTGGCAAAAACAGCTCGACGCGACCGAGTTCGTCGTGGCTCGCAAGGAAGGCACCGAGCGGCCGTTCAGCGGCAGCACCTGGAACCTGCACGACCGCGGGCTCTATCGCTGCGTCTGCTGCGGCACGCCGCTGTTCGACTCCGAGACCAAGTTCGAGTCGGGCACCGGCTGGCCGAGCTTCTGGCAGCCGATCGCGAAGGAGAACGTGGCCGAGCTGTCGGACCGCACCTTCATGATGGTGCGCACCGCGGTGGCCTGCCGACGCTGCGACGCCCACCTCGGCCATGTGTTCGACGACGGTCCGAAGCCCACCGGGCTCCGCTACTGTATGAATTCCGCGGCGATGAAGTTCGTCAAGCGCGCAGTTTGATCGCATTCACAACAAGGACCTTCGAATGGACACTTCCCGCTTCCTTCGGCGCTTCGCGCGCCTCGCTACCGTCACGATGGCCGCGGCGCTCACGGCCTGCGGCCTCGCCGACGCGGCCGACATCACGAAGAACGTGCCCGCGGCGGCCGTCGACTTGCCGCTCGCCGCGGCCAAGGGCTCGCAGACGCTGGTGGTCGCGGGCGGTTGCTTCTGGGGCGTCGACGCGGTCTTCAAGCACGTCAAGGGCGTGACGTCGGTGACATCGGGCTACACGGGCGGCGACAAGGGTACGGCCGACTACGAGACGGTCAGTTCGGGCACCACCGGTCACGCCGAGTCGGTCGACATCGTCTACGACCCGTCGCAGGTCACCGTTGGCCAATTGCTGCGGGTGTTCTTCTCGGTCGCGCACAACCCGACCGAACTCAACCGGCAGGGGCCGGATCACGGCACGCAGTACCGCTCGGCCATCTTCTACCGGGATGCCGAACAGAAGCGCGTCGCCGAGGCCTACATCGCCCAGTTGCAGGGCGCGAAGGTGTACGGCGGTCCGATCGTCACGCAGGTCACGCCGCTGGTCGCGTTCTACCCCGCCGAGTCGTATCACCAGAACTATCTGCAGCTGCACCCCATGCAGCCGTACATCGTGATCAACGACCAGCCCAAGGTCGAGGCGTTGAAGACGATCTTTCCGCAGATCTATCACGACAGCTGACGTCGTCGCGGCAATGAAAAAAGGGGCGGTCCGTCGACCGCCCCTTTTCTCGTCCGGCGCCGGACCACGTACTCCCGCGATCCTGCGTCGTGCGTCCTGCGTCGACCCCTACTCGGCCTTGGCTTCCATGTTGACCGTCGTCGCGGCGAGCTTGCTCATGTATTGATCGCCGCCGTACATGTCCTTCGTCGCGGCCGACAGCTTCTTCTGGTCGTCGTCGAGCCCGAGGCCCTTGGCATAGGCCGCGGCGGTGCCGAACCCGGCGATGCCGTAGTGCGTCATGCGCTGGTACTGCGCGATGATCACCGCGTCCAGCACCGGCCCTTTCTCGGGCGCTTCTTCGGTTGTGTGCTTGGTCGCTTCGGCGACCAAGCCTTCCATTCCCTTGCAGTGCTCCTTCGCGACCTTTTCGCCCGCGGCACCGATCAGTTCCTTCAGCACGTCGGTGTGCTTCGAGATGCCTTCCTGCGACTGCTCGAGCATGCCCTTCAGGTCCTTGTCGGAAACCTTCGAAGCGATCTTCTTCAGGAAACGTTGCATCTGGTCGTTCGCGGACCACAGGTCCTTCAGTTCGTCGGTGTACAGATCCTTCAGGTCTTCGGGAGTCGACATCGTCATCACCTCGTGTTCGATTGACGGAACGCCGGGCGGTCGTGCGTCGACCGCGCCCGGTGCGAACAGCGATGGTGGCATCCGCATCGCCGTCGCCACCCGTCCTGCGATTCCTAGTCGGGTATCAGTCGCAGCGTCAACCGACCGCGCCCGTCTGACGGGAAGTCGGGCCGAAGCATCCACGGATCGATGTCAGCGCTCGTCGACCCGCGCGATGTTGTCCTCCGAGTTGCGATCGATGCGCTTGTTGTAGGGATCGACCCCGACGAACTTCGGCGGTCGATCTACGACGACGGCGATGGTCTGCCTGCCGGTGCGGATCGCCTGTCGTTCGAAGTGCAGCACCGACGCCGCCGTGTACCCCGGACGCCCCGGCTCCGCGGAGAACACGCCGATGTCGAACGGCTCGTCGAGCGGCGCCTCCGTCTCCTTGCCCTTGCCGTCCGCGTACAGCTTCTTCGCGGTGACCTCGAAGCGGACGTCGTAGCGGCCGTCGGCCCGCTTGACCGCCGTGGCATCGGTCGCCTTCACGTCGACCAACGTGATCTTCTCGAACAGGTCGGTGATCAGCCGGTCGTGCGCGGGACCGGCTTCGGCCCGCAGGATGGCGAGGAAGTCCTTCGTGTTCGGATAGGGCGCCGCCTTGAACGCGTGCTGCTCCAACATCTTCGCCATCGCCCGGTCGACCTTGTCCTCGCCGATCACCTCCTTCAGCCAGTACATCACCAGCGCGCCCTTCTCGTAGTGGATGTACGGCTGGTCCTCGACCCGGGCCAGCGGCACTTCCTCGACGACCTCGCCGCCCCGTCGGCGCAGGTAGCGGTCGAGCTCGTACTTGAGGAACTTACGCATCTGCTCGCGGCCGTAGGTCTTCTCCATGACCAGCAGCGCCGAGTACTGCGCGAAGCTCTCGACCAGCATCGTCGCCCCCTGCTGATCGCTCGGAATCAGTTGATGGCCCCACCACTGATGGCCGATCTCGTGTGCGGTCACGTAGGTCGCGACGTCGATCTTGTCGGGCTCGCCCAGCTTCATCAGGAAGCCGACGTCCTCGGAATACGGGATCGTGTTGGCGAACGACTGCGCGAACGCGGCATAGCTCGGAAACTCCAGGATGCGGGCCTGGTGGAACTGGTACGGCGAGAACCGCGCGCCGAACGTGGCCAGCGCGGACTTCATCGCGTTCATGATGCGATCGACGTTGTATTCGTGACCCGGCAGGTAGTAGACCGCGAGGTCGATTGCATCGAGCTTGTCGCGTCGCACGGCATAGCGGCCCGACTGGATCGAGAAGAAGTTGTTGATCGGCGCTTCGGGCTTGAAGTGCACGGTGCGGCGCCCGCCGGCCGTCGTGTCGGACACCGTGTAGCCCGGGGCGATCGGGATCTGGTCGGCATCGGTGGTGACGGTGAGATCGGCCTCCACCCAGTCGCTGTTCGGCGTCAGCACGTTCTGGCCGCGGCCCGCTTCGTCCTCCAGCGTGGGCGGCCGCAGGTCCGCCGGCAGGCCGTACTTGCGCCGCTTGGCGCGGTCGGCCAGGAAGAAGCTGCGCGACACGCCCACGACCGGCGCGATCTCGCTGTTGTCGACGAAGCTGCCGTTGTCGACGATGCGCGTCAGCGGGTTGCTGTTCGAGAAGCCGCGTTCCTCGAGCGTCGTCGTGAAGCGCACCTTGCGCGTCTCGCCCGGTCGCATGGCCGGCTCGAGCCGGTAGATGCGGTAGTTGAACTGCGGGTAGTCCCGTTCGACCGTGCCGCCGTCGACCACCAGGCGATCCATGCGCAGGCGCTCGCGCCAGCCCAGATGCAGCCGATCGATCGGGCCGGTGCCGCGATTGACCACGCGATAGACGCCGTTCGTGACCGCCCTGGCCGCTTGCGGAAAGAGCTGCACGTCGAGCGTGACGCCGACGATCCGCGGCATCGGCAGCTTCTCGTACGGCAGCAACGCCTTCTCCGCTTCGGCCATTCGCTTGTCGCGATCGGGGCCGGTGACGTAGCGATTGAGGACGTTGGTGTTGTAGAAGATGAAGGCACCGCTGCCGATCCACGCCACGATGCCGACGACCAGCAGCGCCAGCGCACCGCCGCGCAGGCGATGCGGGAACGCGGCGAGCCGCGGGCGCAGCGCGGTGGTGGTCCCTCGTCGCCACAGCCCGTAGGCGCAGACGGCAAGGATCAGGGCGAACGCGCTCCAGTAGAACTGGAACCAGGCCCGTCCGATCCAGAAGCGGGCCATCCCGTTCATGTCCGACAACGGCACGTCGGGCACGCTCGCATAGTTGTAGAGGTTGTGCTCGAAGCCAGCCGACCCGAGCGCGATCGACGCCACCAGATACACCAGCATCAGACCCCAGCCGATGAATTTCTGCGGCACCAGCACCTGCACGAACACCGACAGGACCGCGAGCTGCAACGCGCCGATCACGGTGGGCAGCGCGAACCACAGCAGGTAGGCGCCGAGCTCGAAGCGCGTATAGCCCTTGAGGAGCTGGATCGTCATGCCGGTGGCCACCGCGATCAGCGACGTCGCGGTCAGCACCAGCACGATCGCCAGGACCTTCGGCACCAGATGCGTCCAGTCGGCCGCCGAGGTCGCGTCGACGATCTCGTGCATGCGGCGCTCGCGATCGCGCCACACCAGCTCCCCCGCGTAATAGATCGCGATGACGATCGGCATGATGGTGAACGCGCCGCCGAGCGCCTGGACCATCAGCCGCGTGGCCGGGTACGAGTCGCTGCCGTAGAACTCGCCGACGTACCAGCACGAGAAGCCGGCGTTGACGATGCCGATGAACAGGAGCACGAAGAAGGCCGGGCTGCGGAAGATGCCGGCCATGTCGAAGCGGGCCAGCGAGATCAGCTGGGTCCAAGAGGTCGCTGCGCCGCTGCGCGGCATGGCCAGCCGGATCGGTGTCGAACCGGGGACCGCAGCGCGAATCGCGGGCGGCTCTTCGACAGCGGCCACTTTCTTCGCGGCCCGCGACTTCACCTCGAAGCGGAATGTGCGCCAGGCGATGCCGAACACGACCAGCGCGACACCGATCCACAGGACGCGGTTCCACAGGAAGAGGCCGGACAGCGGCGGCAACCCGGTGTTGCGCTCGCTCGCGGTCCAGTACTTGGTCGCGATCGACACGGCGCTCAACCCGAACGGATCCGAGAGCGCCGAGAACGTCTCGTAACGCAGGTCGCGCGCCCAGATGCGCGACACCGAGTACAGGACGAGCAGGCTGACGGCGCCGACGTAGGTCCACATCAGCGAACGGGTCGCCGTCGCGAGCGCGAAGAACGCGGCGCCGGTGATGAGGAGCGTCGGCAACGCGACGACCAGCAGCGCGTACACGTAGTGCAGCGGTACGAACGGCCCGATCTTCTCGGCGTCCTGCCACGGCATGGCCGAACCGATCGCGATCGCGAGCGGCACCGACGCCATGACGACGAGCGCCGCGGCGATCGATCCGGCGAAGCGGCCGGTCAGGTAGGCGCCCTTGGTCAGGCGGGTGCTGCGCAGCATCGGCGCGAAGCCGGTCTCGTCGTCGCGGATCACGGTGCCGGCGACCATCGCCACCACGACGAAGATGCCGAAGATGCTCATGATCCCCATCGTCTGCACGATGGCGAACGGTGAATTAATGTTGACGTTGCCGCGACTGCCGATCTGGATCGTGTCGACGGTCGTCGCGCCGAAAGTTAGCAGGAAGAACAGCACGAAGCCGACCCAGAACACCGGACTGCGCCACTGGTAACGCCACTCGAAGGCGGTGATCGACGCGAGCATGTCAGGCCGCCTTCGCCAGCGTGGTGGGCGTCGCGCGATGCCGGTGCAAGGTCGCGAAGTACACGTCCTCCAGGCCGGCCTCGGCCGCCGCGAAGGCCGGACCGGGCGATGCGTCCGACAGCACGCGGATCATCGTCGCGCCGCCGCGCAGGCGCGTGGCGATGACCTCCGACTCCGCGCGTGCCGCCTCGAGCCGGCTCTTGTCGATGGTGGCCTGCCAGATGTGCCCGCGCAGCCGATCGATCAGCGTCCCCGGCGTGCCGCTCTCGACGATCCGGCCGCCGACCAGGATGGCCATGCGCGGGCAGAGGTCGGTGACGTCGTCGACGATGTGGGTCGACAGGATTACCACCACGTTCTCGCCGATCTCGGACAGCAGGTTGTTGAAGCGGTTGCGCTCCTCGGGGTCGAGTCCCGCCGTCGGCTCGTCGACGATGATCAGGCGCGGATTGCCGATCAGCGCCTGCGCGATGCCGAAGCGCTGGCGCATGCCGCCCGAGAAGCCGGCGATGGCCTTCTTCCGCACGTCCCACAGGTTGACCTGCTTCAGCAGCGCCTCGACGGTCTCGCGCCGCTCGCCCCTGGCGCCCAGGCCTTTCAGCACCGCGAGGTGATCGAGCATGTCGATCGCCGATACCCGCGGGTACACGCCGAAGTCCTGCGGCAGGTAGCCGAGCGTGGCCCGCAATTGCGCCGGATCGCGCAGCACGTCGATCCCCTGGGCCCCCGTCTCGAAGCGGATGCGTCCCGAGGTCGGGACCTGCAGCGTGGCCAGGCAGCGCATCAGCGACGACTTGCCGGCGCCGTTCGGCCCGAGCAGGCCGAACATGCCGGCCGGGATCTCGAGCGACACCGCGTCGAGCGCGCGAACGCCGTTGGCGTAGACGTGCGTGAGATCGCTGATCGACAGCATGGAGGTCTCCTGGAAAGGCCGGCGGCCGGTCAACCGGCATTTAGCCACGACTCGCGGCCGATACCCGCGCGCTGCGACGAACGCGCCGGAAGGGGGGTCGAAGCGCCGTTCCGGCCGTCCGGTCCGTCTCGTCGCGACGCATCGCGCGGGTATCCTTGCGATCGTCCCTTGGCCTGCAGGAGAAGCTCGTGAACGTCGCCCAACCCGTGGTCCGGACCATCGGACATTTCATCGCTGGCCGGGCCGTCGAGCCCGCGATCGACTCGCGCCGCGGGCCGGTCTTCAATCCGGCCACCGGCGCCATCTCCGCCGAGGTGCTGCTCGGCGATGCGTCGATCGTCGACACGGCGGTGACGGCCGCGCTCGCGGCCTTCGGAAAATGGAGCGAAACCTCGTCGCTCAATCGGGCCCGCGTGATGTTCCGCTTCAAGGAACTGCTCAATCGGCATCACGACGAGCTGGCGCGTCTCATCACGCTCGAGCACGGCAAGGTGCTGTCGGACGCGCGCGGCGAAGTGATGCGCGGCATCGAGGTCGTGGAATTCGCCTGCGGCGCGCCGCAACTGCTGAAGACGCAGTTCTCCGACAACATCGGCGGCGGCATCGACAACTTCTCGCTCCGCCAGCCGCTCGGCGTGTGCGCCGGGATCACCCCGTTCAACTTTCCGGCGATGGTCCCGATGTGGATGTTTCCGCTGGCGCTGGTATGCGGCAACACCTTCGTCCTGAAGCCGTCGGAGCGCGACCCGTCGGCGTCGATGCGCATCGCCGAACTGTTGACGGAAGCGGGACTGCCCGACGGCGCGTTCAACGTCGTGCACGGCGACAAGGAAGCGGTCGACGCGCTGCTGGTGCATCCCGGCGTGGCCGCGATCAGCTTCGTCGGTTCCACGCCGATCGCCGAGTACATCCATCTCGAGGCCGTCAAGCGCGGCAAGCGCGTGCAGGCGCTGGGCGGCGCGAAGAACCACCTCGTCGTGATGCCGGACGCCGACCTCGATCACGCGGCCGATGCCTTGATCGGGGCCGCGTACGGCTCCGCCGGCGAACGGTGCATGGCGATCTCGATCGGCGTGGCCGTCGGCCACGTCGCGGACGAGCTCGTCGCGAAACTGAAGGAGCGCATCCCCCGGCTCCGGATCAAGGACGGCCTGGAGGCCGACGCCGACATGGGTCCGGTCGTCACCGAAACGCATCGGCAGAAGATCCTCGGCTACATCGAGGACGGCATCGCCGGCGGTGCCGTGCTCGAAGCCGACGGACGCCGCCAGGCGGTCCCCGACCGCGACGAAGGTTTCTACCTGGGCGCGACGCTGTTCGATCACGTCGTCCCGGGCATGAAGATCTACGACGAGGAGATCTTCGGTCCGGTGCTCGGCATCGTGCGGGTCGCCGATTTCGCGGCGGCCGTCGAGCTGATCAACGGGCACGAGTTCGCCAACGGCGTGTCGTGCTACACGACCGACGGGGCGACCGCGCGCGAGTTCGCGCGCCGCATCGAGGTCGGCATGGTCGGGATCAACGTGCCGATCCCGGTGCCGATGGCGTTTCATTCGTTCGGTGGCTGGAAGCGTTCGCTGTTCGGCGACCACCACGTCTACGGGGAAGAAGGCGTGCGCTTCTACACCCGCTACAAGAGCGTCATGCAGCGGTGGCCGGACGCGGCGGCCAGCAAGGGACCGGAATTCACGATGCCGGTCAACAAGTAGCCGCGAGGCGGCGCCGGCTGCACGACTCGAGTACCCCGTCCCTGTGCACGCTGCAAAGTTGTCGAAAAACTTTGCAGTCGTCGCCATCGGAGCGATGTGCAAAAACGCAAGCAATTGATCTAAAACGCTTAAGTTCGCATGGCCTGTGCCTTGCTTAAGTACTTGGCAAGCCCTTCATTCTTCGAGGTACATCGTGCACAACAAAATCATCATCGGCGCCCTGCTCGCCGCTTCCTGCTCCGCAGCCAGCGCCCTGTCGGTGACGACGGTGCAGACCAGCCCGGGTCTGTTCACCACCAAGTCGAACGTCTGCACGGTCGACTTCAACACGCCGGCTTCGGTGTCCAGCTGCGTGAACGCCACCTACTCGGCGCCGAACGGCATCGCGTCGCACATCGTCTCCGGCAGTCTCGGCGGCCAGTACGCGCAGCCCGCCAACGACAACACGCCGTACCTGACCCTCGGCCCGAGCGCCGGATCGCCGGTGACGATCGCGTTGACGGTCGGCGCGAACTACTTCGGCTTCTACGCCGGCTCCATCGACACGTACAACTCGATCATGTTCTCCGGTGCCAACGGCTCGATGACGCTGACCGGCAGCCAGATCGCCGCCTTCCTCGGCCCGACGCCGGCGAACGGCAGCGAGAACGCGTACTTCAACATCTTCACCGACTCGCTGTTCACGTCGATCTCGTTGATGAGCTCGCAGAACGCGTTCGAGACCGACAACCACTCGTTCGGCGTCGCATCGGTGCCGGAACCCGGCTCGGTGGCGCTGCTGGGCCTCGGCGGCATCGCGCTGTTCCTGGGCAAGCGTCGTCGTTCGAAGTGATCGACTCGCGGTCCGATGCCTGATCGGGTCGGATCGCCGCGTAGTCGGCTGGATGAGCGCCCCGCATTCGCGGGGCGTTTTGCATTGGACGACCGGACGTCGTCGGTCGACGTCGGCCGGCTGACCGGCGGCGGCCATTCCGGAGCGCTCGAGCGGCGGGCTCGCTCGCTCGTCGCACGAAGCAGCCACCAAACAGCGGCGGGCTCGCGGCGACCAGCGATCCGCTGGCCGGTCCGTGCTCGGTCTACCGGTGTGTCGGTCGATCCGTCGATCCGTCGATCCGTTGATCCGTTGATCCGTTGATCCGTCGATCGGTCATGCGTGGCCGGCTCGTGCGTCACCGCGTTCGCCAAGGCGTCCGACTCGCCTCGACCGGCGCCAGGCGGCGAAGGTCCTCAGTACGCGTGCTTGCCGTTCAGTACCACCGCGACCGTCTTGTAGAGGATGTACAGGTCGAGGCGCAGCGACCAGTTGCGCAGGTAGTCGAGGTCGTAGCGGATGCGTGCCGCCATCTTGTCCACCGTGTCGGTCTCGCCGCGCAGGCCGTTGACCTGCGCCCAGCCGGTGATGCCCGGACGGACCTTGTGCCGCACCATGTAGCCGTTGATCAGCTTGCGGTACAGCTCGTTGTGCGCCACCGCGTGCGGTCGTGGTCCGACGAGGCTCATGCGTCCCTGCAGCACGTTAATGAGCTGCGGCAATTCGTCGAGCGACGTGCGGCGCAGCAGCGCGCCGACGGGCGTGGTGCGAACGTCGTTCTTCTGCGCCTGGCGCACTTCCTTGCCGTTCTCCGCGACCCGCATCGAGCGGAACTTGTAGACGTTGATCTCCTCGCCGTCCAGCCCGTAGCGTCGTTGCTTGAAGATCACCGGCCCACTCGATCCCAGCTTGACCAGCGCCGCGATGAACAGCAGGAAAGGCGACAGGCACAGCAGCGCGACGAGCGAGAGGACGATGTCGCTCAGGCGCTTCAACAGGCCGTTCAAGCCGACGAACGGGGTTTCGCACACCGCCACCACCGGGATGTCCACGACCGTGCTGGTGCGCGACTGGATCAGTTCGGTGACGAACTGATCGGGCACGAAATAGATCGACGCCGTCGTATCGCGGAGCGCGTCGAGCAGGCGCATGGTCCGCTCCTGCGTCGCCATCGGCAGCGACAGGTAGATCACGTGGATGTGCTGCGCCATCGCGTACGCGGCGACCTCGTCGAAGCGCCCGAGCGTCGGGAAGACGGCGGCCTCGGCTTGCCGGGCGATCGCCCGGTCGTCGAAGAAGCCGACGAGCGCCAGGTCGGTGTACGGGTTGTGTTCGATCCGGTGAGCCAGGGCGATGCCCTGCTCGTTTCGCCCGACGATGACGCAGCGCTGCGTCCGCGTCAGCATCAGCGGAGCGCCCAGGCGGAACGCGACGTGCGTGCCGATCAGGCAGGCCGGCGCGATCCACAGCCAGTTCAACACCGCGCGTTCGGGAAAGACGCTCAGATACCCGGTCGTCCAGCCGAAGAAGATCAGCAGCGCGATCAGCGTGAACGACGAGATCGTCACATCGCGCACCAGCCGGCCGATCGTCACGTGCAGTCGCGAGCGCCCGGGAGACGTCAGCATGACGACGACCAGGGACAGGATCAGGTAGGCCGACCCGGCCTGGCGATCGAAAGCCAGACCGCAGATGGCGAGCGACAGCACCAGCGAAAACGGATCGAGCAACTCTTCGACGCGACCGTGGATGTCGTCGCGACCATGCAGCAGCCCGGGCAGCTGCCGGATTTCGAGCGGCATGCCACTTGCCTCTAGACTCCGGGTGGTACCGACACTCATGGTTGGACGCGCGGCGCAGCCGCTCGGATCGACCCGTCGCCAGAGGCATTAACCATGCCATTCGGGACGTCTGCTTCGAACTTCACTCTTACTCCAGGCTTTCGATGCACGATGTCAATAATCAGGAAAACCATGCCGGCCCGATGCGATTCTTACCGCCGATCGGCAAGGGCTGCTTCATCGCGTTGCTGCTGGGATCCCCGGCGTCGGTGCTGGCCTTCGACAACGACGCCTTCACGCTGACGACGTTCGCGCGGGAGCAATACGACTCGAACCTGTTTCGTCTGCCCGACGGCCTCCAGCCGTTCAACGCGGGTCGTCGATCGGCGACGACGCAGACCGCGGGCCTCGGCCTGCAGGTCGACAAGACCTACGGACTGCAGCGCTTCGACCTGAGCGCGACGGTGACCCGCGACCAGTACGAGCCCTACGACTACCTCAACGCGACCGGTCGCACGATCGGTGCCTCGTGGGCCTGGACCCTGACGCCTTCGTTGATGGGCAATCTCAGCATCAACCAGACGCTCGCGCCCAACAACTTCAGCGACACCGGTTTCGTCACGCATTCCAACACCCGCAAGACGGAGGAACGCCGCTTCGACGTCAACTACCGCCCCGGTGCCGCGCTGCATCCGCGCCTGTCGCTGCTCGACAGCCAGGACAAGAGCGAGCAGACCACCTTCGTGCGGCAGAACTCAAAAACCACGTCGCTCGAAGGCGCGCTGGTCTACGAGTTCCGCACCGGCAACACGACCGAGATCTACTTCCGCCGGGGTCGAGGCAACTACATCGACCTCAATGCCGACCCGGTCGCGCAAAGCGACTCCCAGTACCTGGAAAGCGAGACGGGCGTTGCGGCCCACTGGAACTGGACCGGCCTGTCGACCCTCGACGGCCGCATCGGCTACCTCGATCGCGATCACCGCACCTTCGCTTCGCGCAACTTCAGTGGCCCCGTGGGGCAGCTCTCGTTCACCTACTACCTCACCGGCAAGACCTCGCTGCAGGTCAACGGCAGTCGTACGCTGGGCAGCACGCAGACGTTGATCAGCAGCTATTCGGAAGACGAGACCGCGACCATCGGACCGGTCTGGTCCGCCACGCAGAAAATCACCGTCCGGCCCTCGTACTCCGTCACGCGCCGCATCTTCAAGGATCCGCTGGTGCCCGTCGTCGAGGACCTGCGCCTGACGCAGCGCGATGCGACCTTGCAGGTGGACTGGTCGGTGCTGCGCAACTTTAACCTCAGCCTGGTCGTGCTCAAGTCCAACCGCAGCGCGACGGACCGCAACTTCCAGTACAGCGACCGGCAGGCTTCGGTCCTGGGCCGACTGAACTTCTAGCGCGCCGGGCGGCCTGCCGTCCGCCTTGCCAAGCATCGTAGAGTAGCGCATTATGGTGCAACGCACCAAAGACGTCGGCGGTGATGTTGCATCTTGTTTCAGAGGAAAATGAACCCCTGCGACGCAGGCGTCTCTCTCTGGTCACGAGAATTTGCTGCAATCGCAAAATGTCGGTTTTTGCGAATGGCGGACGGGCGATCGATGGCCCGGTTCTTGCGATCGTGAAAAGGGGCCAGGGGGATCAAATGTTTCGTACGACCACGCGGGCGGTACTGAGGGCGTTGCTTTCGCTGGTCGTGACAGCGTCCGTGCCCGCCGCATTGGCGAGCGACGACGCGGTCCATCGGCCGGTCACGTTCCAGTCCGTGTCGTTCGGCGGAGGCTCGTTCGAGCAGCGTCTCGTGGTCACGCCGGCCGCGGTGCCCGATGTCGCGCAGTTCGGCGCCTACCCGACCGGCGGCATGCTGGTGGCACGGATCGATCTGCCGTCGTCGTCGCCGGGCCGCGGGCAGTCGCTGACGACGGTGCGGGACAGCGAGCGCGACGTGACAGAATCGTCCACTCACTTCGGTATCGAGTTGCCGAAGCCCAATCGCCTGAGCGCGGTGCTGGCGACAGTCGCGCTGGCCTTGTTCTTCTTTGTACGGCGGGTGCTCTGAGACGATCGTCGTCGGAGCGCAAGACAATGTCGTGGCGGCATGGATCGCACACGCAGCGGAGACGAGAACGATGAACCGAACGAACGACACCGCACGCGGCAGACCGCGGTTCTTCCTGCATGCACTCCTGTGGTTGCTCGCCGCGTTTTCGGGTGCATCCGGCACCGCTTGGGCGGCGCAGGATTCGATCGAGAACTATCGCCTGGCGTCGGGTGACGCCATCCGTATCCTGGTGTTCCAGAATCCCGACCTGACGCTGGAGACGCGGGTGTCCGAGGACGGCGCGATCAACTATCCGCTGATCGGGGCCGTGTCGCTCGGCGGGCTCGGGATCGGGGCCGCCGAGAACAAGATCGCCAAGGCGCTGCGGGACGGCGGGTTCCTCAAGCAGCCGCAAGTCAACATCTCGCTCGTGACGATCCGCGGCAACAAGGTGGCGGTGCTCGGCCAGGTCAACAAGCCGGGCTCCTATCCGCTCGAGACGTTCAACATGCGCATCTCGCAGATCCTCGCGGAAGCGGGCGGACTGAGTTCGGGCGGCGCCGACCTGATCGTGCTGACCGGCACGCGCGACGGCCGCGAGTTCCGTCGCGAGATCGACATCGACTCGATCTATCGCGCCGACCAGGGCGACAAGGACGTTCCCGTGGTCGGCGGCGACACGGTCTACGTGCCGCGCGCGCCCACCTTCTATATCTACGGCGAGATCTCGCGTCCCGGCACCTATCGCATCGAGCGCAATATGACCATGCGTCAGGCACTGGCGGCGAGCGGCGGGCTGACGGGTCGCGGCACCGAGCGTCGCATGCGCGTGGTCCGCCGCAACGCGCAGGGCGTGCCGGAAAAGCTGTCGGCCGACCTCAACGACCTGGTCGCGCCCGACGACGTCGTGTACGTCAACGAAAGCATCTTCTAGCCATGACGTTCCACCACCTGATCCGCATCCTCGCCGCGCGCAAGTGGTGGATCGTCTGCTCGATCGCCGCCTTCCTGGTCGCCGCGATCGTCGCGATCGTGGTCATCCCCAAGCGCTACGTCGCGGCGGCATCGGTGGTCGTCAACGGTCGCGGCAGCGACCCCTTGCTGCTGACGTCGCAGAGCCAGGGCAGCGCGATCTCGATGGCCAGTCAGGCCGAGATCGTCAAGCGGCCGCGGGTCGCGAACCGCGTCGTGCACGACCTGCACATGGATACCGATCCCAAGCTCAAGGCGGCCTGGGACGAAGCCGAGCGGCCGGGCGACTTCGACGCGTGGCTGGCCGGCATCGTCACGGCAGGCGTGTCCACGTTGAACGCGCCCGACAGCAACGTGATCGACATCCTCTACACGTCGACCGATCCCGTGTACGCGGCGAAGCTCGCCAACGCGTTCGCCTCCGCCTATCTCGACACGACGCTCGAGTTGCGGACCGATCCGGCGCGCCAGTACGTGGCGTTCTTTGACGAGCGGCTGGTCGAGTTGCGCGACCGCGTCGCAAAGGCGCAGGCCCGCCTTTCGGCATTCGAGAAGCAGAGCGGGCTCGTCAACGTCGGCGGTCGCATGGACGTCGAGAACTCCCGTCTCGCCGAGTATTCGTCGCAGCTGGCCAGCGCCAAGGCGCAGCTGGCCGACGCCGCCTCGCGCCAGCGCGGCACCCGCGGCAACACGTCCGTCTCGCCGGAAATCATGCAGAACCCGGTGGTGCAATCGCTGAAGGGTCAGCTGTCCTCGCAGCAGATCAAGGTCCAGGAGATGTCGCTGCGCCTCGGCCCCAACCATCCGCTGTACCGCCAGGCCTTGGGCGAACTGGCCGAGATCCGCGCGCGCCTCAACGCCGAGATCGGGGCGGTCAGCAGCTCCGTCGGCGCCGCGCAGAACGTCAGCACCGACCGGCTCGCGGCGATCCAGGCCGCGTTCGACGCGCAACGCCAGCGCGTGCTGTCGCTGCAGGAGGAGCACGACCAGGCCGACGTGCTGCAGAAGGAAGTGGAGAACGCGCAGCGCGCCTACGACCTCGTGATGCAACGCCAGACCCAGACCACGCTCGAGAGCCAGGCGCAGCAGACCGAGGTGTCGCTGCTCGATCGGGCCTCCACGCCGGCGCGACCGGCGTTCCCGAACGTCCGCCTGACCATCCTGCTGGCCCTGTTGGCCGGCGCGTTGGTCGGTACCGTCCTGGCGCTCGCCCGCGAGTTCTTCAATCCGGTGATTCGCAGCAGCGAAGACCTGCTGTCCTATACCGGACTGCCGGTGCTGGCGGTGGTGCCGTCCGCCCGCCTGGCCCGCATTCCCCGGCTGGCGCTGTCCAACGCATCGCGTGGACAGCGGCTGCTGCCGGGCTGAAGGGATCCACCCGCATGTCCGCCTTCCCGCACCACGCGCTACCGAGCAGCGGCGGAACGATCGTTCCGCTCCGCGACCGATCGATCGGCGCGCTGCTGATCGACGCCGGACGCCTGACGCCCGAAGACGCGGATCGCATCCTGCGCGTCCAGCGCGAGCGCGGCCTGCGCTTCGGCGAGGCCGGCCTCGAGCTCGGCCTGCTCACTCACCAGGACATCGGCTTCGCGCTGGCCCGCCAGTACGAGCACGCGGTGCTGCCGATCGGCGACACGTCGATCGCGCCGGAGGTGATCGCGGCATTCCGTCCCGGCCACTTCACCGTCGAGGCGTTGCGCCAGTTGCGCACCCAGGTCCTGTTGCGCTGGCTCGATTCGGCGCCGGACCGCAAGTCGCTGGCGCTGGTCGGCCCCGAGGCCTCGGTGGGCCGCAGCTTCATGTCGTCCAACCTCGCGGTGCTGTTCGCGCAGCTCGGCGAGAACACGCTGCTGATCGACGCCGACCTGCGCGACCCGCACCAGCACAAGCTGTTCCGTCTGCCGAACGACGTCGGTCTGGCGACGGTGCTGAGCGAGCGGGCCGGTATCGAGGCGTCGCAGCAGGTGCCGGCCCTCGCCAAGCTGAAGGTGCTCGCGGCCGGCCCCATGCCGCCCAACCCGCAGGAACTGCTGTCGCGTCCCGCCTTTTCCCGACTGCTCGAAACGGCGCGCGCGCAGTACGACGTGATCCTGATCGACACGCCGCCGTGGGACTACGGCGCGGATGCGCAGATCGTAGCGGCACGGGCCGGTGCCTCCATCCTCGTCACGCGCCAGAACCGGACGTCCATCCGTTCCATCGCCGGCATGGTCACGGCGTTGCGCGAGTGCGGCACCCACCTCGTGGGTTCGGTCGTCAACCAGTACTGAGCGTCGTCGGGACGGCCGTCACCCGGTCCGGCCCCGAGACATCGAGACCGGCCATGTTCCCCCGATCCTCGTTGATGCCGCCGCATCTGCGACCCGCTCCGCGGCGAGCGCCCGGCGTCGCCACCGCGGGCGCCGCGACCGAGCACTGGCTGGTCACGCGGGGCGCGATGTGGCTGGTCTACGCGGCCGCTCTATATCCGCTGGTGCTGTGCTTCCTGAACACCCGCGTCGGTCGACTGCCCGCATCGGCCATCATCGTGGCCGAGCTGCTGATCGCGGCCGCCGCGCTGCCGCTGCTGATCCTCCGGCTCAACCTCGGCATCCTGCTGCTGATGCTGGCCGTGTGCGTCAACTTCTTCATCCTCGCCCTGTTCCAGCAGAGCGCCGACTTCAAGGCGCTGCGCGACCTGCTGATCCCGTTGCTGTTCGTGTGGGTCGGCAACCTGCTCTCCGATCGCAAGCTCGCCGAACGGGTCCTGCGCAACGTCGCGTTGATCGCGGTGTTCTTCGGCCTGTTCGAATTCGTATTTCCGGCGATGTTCGGCTGGCTGTTCGACGCGATCGCCTTCTACCAGTCGCGCGGCTTCGGCGGCAACAATCCGTTCGCACTGACCGTGCTGCAGGTCCGCCCGGAAGGCATCGGCCGGTCGCTGCTGCCCTTCCTCGGGCCGCGCCGCATGTCGTCGATCTTCCTCGAGCCGGTCGCGCTGGGCAATTTCGCCGTGCTCACGGCCGCTTGGGCGCTGTCGATGCGGCGCGAGGAGCGGCGCGAGGCGGCATTCCTGCTGGTCCTCGCCGCGGCCATGATCGTCATGGCCGACGCGCGCTTCGGCTCCATCTCGATCCTGGTGCTGGTCGCGTTGCGCGTCAGCCAGCTGTGGCGCGCCCGCTTCCTCGCCGCCTCGTTGCCGATCCTCGCCGTGGCGATGCTGGTCCTGGTCACCTGGTTCGGACCGCGCGAGATCCACGACAACATCGTCGGCCGCTTCCAGGTCTCGGGTCGCAACCTGATCGACATGTCGTGGACGGCCTGGCTCGGCATCCCCGGCGCCATCTCGATGGACGCGGGCTACGGCTACATCGTGCAGCGGACCGGCGTGCTGATCTGCGGCTTCCTGTGGTTCATGTTCTCGTTGATGCCGCTGAAGGACGATCAGGCGCGGCGCTTCCATTTCAACGTGGCGGTCTACATCGCGCTCAACCTGTGCATCAGCGGCTCGTCGCTGTTCTCGCTGAAGACGACGGCGGTCATGTGGCTGCTGCTCGGCAGCGTGATCGCCCATCGCTCGCTGCTCGAGGGCCTGCGCGTCACGCGGCCACCGACGCAACCGCTGTCGTCGATGGCGACCGCGTGAGCCGATGACGTCGCCCGAGACGCGTCGTATCGGCGGCTTCGACGTGCTGCGGACCGGCACGGACGAACTCATCGCCTTGCTGCGGCGGCGCCGCGACGCGCGCCAGCCGACCGAGTTGCTGTTCGCCAACACCAACTTCGTGGTCGGCTGCCATGCCTTCGCGGCGGCGCTGCACGCGCCCGAGACGCTGATCGTCAACGACGGCATCGGCGTCGACCTCGCGTCGTGGATGCTGCACGGCGAGCGTTTCGCGGAGAACCTCAACGGGACCGACTTCACCCCGCGGCTGCTGCGTTCCCTCGATCGACCGACGCGCGTCTTCCTGTGCGGCGCCCGGCCCGAAGCGGTCGCGGCGACCGCCGCGGCGTGGCGCGACATGCCGAACGTGCGAATCGTCGGCACGGCCGACGGCTACGACGGCATGGCCGACGGCGAAGCGTTGCTGCGACGTCTGCGCGAGGCGGCGCCGGACATCCTGCTGGTCGCGCTCGGCGACCCGCGGCAGGCGCGGTGGATCGTGTCCGAGCGAGGGCGACACGGCGTCCCGCTGGTCGTCGCGGTCGGCGCGCTGTTCGACTTCGTCTCGGGGCGCGTGCCGCGCGCACCGGCGTGGGTCCGGCGCCTGCGCCTCGAATGGCTGTACCGCCTCGGGCAGGAACCGCGACGCCTGATCCGGCGCTATTCGGTCGATCTCGTGGCCTTCTTCGCGCACTGCCGCCGCACGCATCGCGCCGACGGGCACGCGCTCGACCGATGAGTCTGCGCATCGTCCACGTCGTCCGCCAATACGCGCCGTCGATCGGCGGGCTGGAGGCGGTCGTGTCGCGCCTCGCGACCGAACAGCAACGCCGTCTCGGCCACGCGGTGCGGGTCGTCACGCTCGACCGGCTGTTCTCGGACCCCGCCGTGCGGCTGCCCCGCGAAGCGCTGGTCGACGGCATCCCGGTCACCCGGCTCGGCTGGCGCGGCTCGTCGCGCTATCCGCTCGGTCCGCAGGTGGCCTGGCGGCTCGGCGATGCCGATCTCGTGCATGTCCATGCGATCGATTTCGCGTTCGACTGGTTGTCGCTGACCCGCGCGTTCCATCGGAAGCCAATGGTGGCCTCCACGCACGGCGGCTTCTTCCACACGGCGTACGCGTCGACGCTGAAGCGCGCGTGGTTCCAGACGGTGACGCGAGCGAGCGCGACAGGTTATCGACGGATCATCGCCACCAGCGACAACGACGGCGCCGTGTTCCGCCGCATCGCGGGGGACCGCGTCGCCGTCATCGAGAACGGCGCCGAGATCGATCGCTACCGCGACGCGGCCTCGCCGTCGCCGACCCGCACGCTATTGTACTTCGGGCGCTGGTCGCAGAACAAGGGCCTGCCGGCGCTGATCGACCTCGCGGCCGAACTCGTCGCCAGGGACGAACGCTGGCGCCTGATCGTGGCCGGGCGGCCCTACGACCTGACGCACGACGACCTCGCGGCGCTCGTCGCCCGACGCGGCGTGCAACGAGCGGTCGAGCTGCACGCGTCGCCGTCCGACGACGACCTCCGCGCGCTGATGACGCGCGCCAGCTACTTCGCCTGCCTGTCGCGGCACGAAGGCTTCGGCATCGCGGCGATCGAGGCGATGAGCGCGGGGCTCGTCCCGCTGCTGAGCGACATCCCGCCCTTCCGGAAGGTCGTCGACGAGGCCGGCTGCGGCCTGACGATGCCGCTCGACGCGTCGGCGTCCGAGAGCGCGACCCGCATCGGCCGACTGCACGACACTTCGACCCCGACGCACGCCGCCGACCGGGCCCGACTGATCGCCCACGCGCGTCGCTACGACTGGCCGTCGGTGGTCGATCGCTATGCGGCCGCCTATCGAAACGCGCTCGAAGACCCGCGGGTGGACAGCCGCACGCTCGCATCGTGAACGGCGCCCGGTCGCGCCCGCTCGAGCGCTTCCCGACGGCCCGGCTGCTTGCCGTCGCCCTGATGGCCGCGCTGCTGTTCCCGTCGGTCGAAGCGGCCGCGGCCGCCTGCGCGCCGTCCACGCTGCCCGGCGCCAACGTGGCAGGCGGCGAGTTCAACGGCGGCAAGCAGCCGGCGGTGCACGGTCGCGACTACGTGTACCCGGCGGCCGGCGAGGTCGCGCTGCTGAAGCGCCTCGGCCTCCGGCTGATGCGCGTTCCTTTCCTGTGGGAGCGCCTGCAGCCCGCGCCGCTGGCGCCACTCGACCCCGCCGAGGTCGCCCGGCTGGACGACGTGATCGGGCAGGCGCGGGCGGCCGGGATCGTCACCGTGCTCGACGCGCACAACTACGGCCGCTACCGCGGCGTGTCGCTCGACAAGCGCGATGCGCCGGACGGCGCGTTGCCGGACCTGTGGCGACGCTTGGCACAGCGCTACGGCGGCGAAGCGGACGTCGTCTTCGGCGTCATGAACGAGCCGCACGACATCGACGCGGACGCGTGGGCCGCGATCGCGCGATCGACGCTGGCCGCGATCCGGGCGACCGGGGCCAACAACGTCGTGTTGATCCCCGGCACCCACTGGGACGGCGCGCACAGCTGGCTCGCCGGCGGCAGCCGCTCGAACGCCGACGCGTTGCTGCCGCTCGCCCGCGGCGACGACAAGGTGGTCTTCGAGGTGCACCAGTACTTCGACGACAACTTCTCCGGCACGTCGCCGACCTGCGGCGCGGCCGCGCGCGTGGCGCCGGCGTTGACGCAGGTCGCCGCCTGGGCGCGCTCGCATCGCGTCCGCCTGATGCTCGGCGAGTTCGGCGTCTCGCGACGACCCGAGTGCGTCGAAGCGCTGGACGGCGCGCTCGCCGCGATCGAGCGCGACCGCGACGTCTGGTACGGCTGGACGTACTGGGCGGCCGGCGCTTGGTGGGGCAACTACATGTTCAACATCCAGACGCCCGACGAGGCGCCGCAGGCACGCGTGCTGCGCGACCGCGCCGCACGGCTCGGCCGTCCGTCCTGCGAGGCGGGACCGTGATCGCGAACGGCGATGTCGACGACGCTGCGCCGAGCGGCGCCCGCTCGCCGGCGTTACCCCGCGATGTGCCGCACGCGACCTCCGAGCGCTCGGTCGTCGTCGACAACGCACGGGCGATCGGCATCGTGCTCGTCGTCGTCGGCCACGCACCGGCACTGCCCGGCTGGCTGCGCGACGCCATTTTCACGTTCCACATGCCGCTGTTCTTCTTCCTGTCCGGCCTGGTGGTCGCGCCGCAGCGGATCGGTCATTCGCTGGCGCGGCGGGCGGGCGAGCTCGCGCGCAGTCTGCTCCGGCCGTACCTTTTCTTCTTCGCGGTCGCCTGGATCTACTGGCTTCTGGTCAAGCGGCACGGCACGCGGGCGGCCGAGTTCGAGGCCCTGAGCTGGTGGGACCCGCTCGGCGGGTTGCTGTCGGGCACCGGCGACGCGTTGTACGTCGACCCGGCGCTGTGGTTCTTCCCCTGCCTGTTCCTGACCGCGCTGGGCTACCAGGCGCTGCGAAAGGCCCTGTCGCCTTCGCTCGCTCTCGGCGTCTGCGCATGCGCCGCGCTGTGCCTCGTCGTCGCGCGACCGGCCGGCCGCGTGCTGCCGTGGAGCGCCGAGTGCGCCGTCGTCGCCCTCGCCTTCTATGCCGCCGGCCCGCTGCTCCGCGATTTCGTCCTGCGCCCGCCGCACGGGGCGGCGCAGCGCATCCCGCGTGCGGTCACCGCGCTGCTCGCC
>CAHJXF010000001.1 GCA_903644065.1 Betaproteobacteria bacterium | reverse complement strand
CGCACGATCGACGGAGCGAGCCGCAGCGTCGCGTCGCGCGCCAGCGCCTCGGCCACCTCGCGCTCGGCCGGACTGCCCGACGGCAGCACCGGCACGAGGCCCGCGGCGCACAGCCGCTCCATCAGCGCGATCCAGCGTTCCGGCGGCCAGGCTTTCTCGGCGCGCGCCGTGGCGTGCAGCAGCACGACATGGATCGGCGCGTCCGCGCCCGGCAACCAGTCGAAGCGGCAGGCCGGCACCTCCAGCTCGAAGCGCGGCGGGTCGACCGGCGCCGGATAGTCGAACGCGGCGGCCGCGAGCGCGCGCATGCGCTCGATCGCGTGCAGGCGCGGATCGACGGCATAGGCGCGGTCGTAGAACAGTCGCGCGACGCTCTCCCGCACCAGGCCGAACGAGAAGCCCACGCGCGCGCCACGCGGCGCGAGGCGCGCGCGTCGAGCGACCAGCGCGCTTTTCAGGAGGCCCTGCGTGTCGAGCACGAGGTCGTAGCGTTCGCTGCGCAGCCCGTCGATGAACGCGCGGCGTTCGGCGAGGGCTTCGCGCCGGTGCGGCGCCTGTCGCCAGCGCCGCAGCGCCACCGGCAGGACGCGCGTCAGCCCGCGGGTCATGCGCACCAGGTCGACGTAGGCCTCCTCGACCACCCAGTCGATGGTCGCCGTCGGCAACGCCCGCCGCAGGTCGGCGACCACCGGCAGGTTGTGCACGATGTCGCCCATCGAACTGGTCTTGATGAGAAGGACGCGCGTCATCGATTCCTTCGGGGGCATGCGAAGACAGGCGCGGGGACGAGCTCGGTCGCCGACACCGGCCGCGACCCGAAACGTCTATGACACAATCCGGCCCGATGGCGCGGGAGCGCCGGATTCTACCGATTCCAGCCGTCACCTCCCGGTATCCACCAGATCGCCAGATGCTCGTCGCCCCGCCGCCGCTGTCGGCCGTCCTGATCACGTGCAACGCCGGCGAGCGACTCGCGTCCTGCCTGCGCTCGCTGGCCTTCGCCGACGAGATCGTCGTGGTGGATTCGGGCAGCGACGACGGCACTCGGGACATCGCGCGGCGCCACGGCGCCCGCGTCGTCGACGAGGCGTGGCGCGGTTTCGGGCCGCAGAAGCGCTTCGCGGTTTCGCTGGCCCGCAACGACTGGGTCCTGTGCGTCGATGCCGACGAGGAAGTGTCGCCGGCGCTCGCCGCCGACATCGCGGCCGTGTTGCAGGCGCCGCGCCACGTCGCGTATCGCATGCCGCGCGCCAACCGCTTCATGGGCCGCTACCTGCGGCACGGCGAAGGCTTTCCCGACTGGAGCCTGCGCCTGTTCGACCGGCGTTCGGCCCAGTGGAGCGACGACGCGGTCCACGAGAAGGTCGTGACGTCCGGCCCGGTGGGGCGGTTGCCCGAGAGCGCCGTGCTGATGCACCACTCGGCCGAGAGCCTCGCGACCTACCTCGACAAGCAGAACCGCTACACCAGCCTGCAGGCCGACGCGCTGTATCGCGCGGGCGAGCGAGCCAACGTCTGGCGGCTGCTGCTGTCGCCGGCGCTGCGCTTCGTCAAGTTCTACGTCGTCCGTCTGGGCTTCCTCGACGGGCTGCCGGGGCTGGTGCACATCGCGATCGGCTGCTTCAACAGCTTCGCCAAATACGCCAAGTTGCGCGCGCTGCAGATCGAACGAGCCGCACCGGAGCACGACAGCGCCGGGCGAGTCGAGGCCGGCGACCCGCTGCACGGCCATCGATGACCACGCTCGTCACCGGTTGCGCCGGCTTCATCGGCTTCTTCGCGTGCCGGGCGCTGCTCGCGCGGGGCGACGAGGTGGTCGGCATCGACAACCTCAACAACTACTACGACGTACGCCTGAAGCACGACCGCCTGCGGCAGTTGCAGGCCCTGCCCGGCTTTCGTCACGAGACGGTCGACATCGCCGACGTCGCGTCCGTCACGCGGGTCTTCGCGGAAGGGCGATTCGACCGGGTGCTGCACCTCGCGGCGCAGGCCGGGGTGCGCTACTCGCTCGTCAACCCGGCGGCCTACGTGCAGAGCAACCTGGTCGGCTTCGCCAACGTGATCGAGGCCTGCCGCCGCAACGCGGTCGGTCACCTGGTCTACGCGAGCACGTCGTCGGTCTACGGCGGCAACCGCAAGCTGCCGTTCTCGGAAACCGATCCGGTCGACCATCCGGTCAGCTTCTACGCGGCCACCAAGAAGGCCAACGAGCTGATGGCCCACAGCTACAGCCACCTGTACGGGCTGCCGACGACCGGGCTGCGCTACTTCACGGTGTACGGCCCGTGGGGCCGGCCCGACATGAGCCCGATGCTATTTGCGCGGGCCATCATGGACGCCCGGCCGATCGAGGTGTTCAACCACGGCGAGATGTCGAGGGACTTCACGTACGTCGAAGACATCGTGGAGGGGACGATGCGGGTGCTCGACCGGCCGGCGACGCCCGACACCGGCTTCGACCCGTTCGCCCCCGATGGCGCATCGAGCATCGCGCCCTGGCGGATCTACAACATCGGCAACCATCGATCCGTGAAGCTGCTGGACTACATCGAGACGCTGGAGCGTGCGCTGGGTCGCTCGACCGAGAAGGTACTGAAGCCGATGCAGGACGGCGACGTGAAGGACACGTACGCGGACATCTCGCGGCTGCAGGCCGCCGTCGGTTTCGCGCCGTCGACGTTGCTCGAGGAGGGGCTCGCGAGCTTCGCGGACTGGTTCAGCAGCTACTACGACCGCTAGCGACCGGCGCGCTCAGAAAGGCAGATTCGCGTCCGGCTTGACCGCGGTGAGCACGCGACGGAAGTCTTCCTGGATTCGCACGAGACCCTCGCCGGTGTCGGATTCGAAGCGCAGCACGATCACCGGCGTGGTGTTCGACGACCGGGCGAGACCGAAGCCGTCGGGGTATTCGACCCGCAACCCGTCGATCATCGAGATCGAGTCGGCGCCCTCGAAGCGCGCTTCCTTCCGCAGCCGATCGATCAGCGCGAAGTTCTCGCCTTCGGCGAGCTTCCACTGCAATTCGGGCGTCGAGATCGCGTCGGGGAGCTCGTTCAGCACGTCGTTCGGGTCCTGCCCGGCCGCCTTCGCCTTCGTCAGGATCTCGAGCAGGCGTGCACCGGCGTACAAGCCGTCGTCGAAGCCGTACCAGCGCTCCTTGAAGAAGATGTGGCCGCTCATCTCGCCGGCGAGCGGCGCGCCGCTTTCCTTCAACCGCGCCTTGATCAACGAATGGCCGGTCTTCCACATCACCGGCTTGCCGCCGTGCCGCGCGACCCAGGGTGCGATGTTGCGCGTGCACTTGACGTCGTAGATCACCTCGCCGCCCGGGCTGCGACTCAACACGTCGGCGGCGAACAGCATCAGCTGGCGGTCGGGGAAGATCACCTTGCCGTCTTTCGTGACGACGCCCAGCCGATCGCCGTCACCGTCGAAGGCGAGGCCGATCTCGGCGTCGCCGGTGGCCAATTCACGAATCAGGTCTTCGAGATTCTCGAGATGCGCCGGGTCCGGATGATGGTTGGGGAAAGTGCCGTCTACCTCGCAGAACAACTCGACGACCTCGCAGCCCATCCGCTCGTAGAGTCGCGTGGCGAACGCCCCGGCCACGCCGTTGCCGCAGTCGATCGCGATCCTGATCGGCGCCGCCAGTCTGACGTCGCCGACGATGCGCTCGATGTAGTCCTCGGCGATGTCGTGGGTCGAGTAACTGCCCTCGCCGCTGTCGAAGCGATCGTCGACGATGCGCCGGTACAGCGCCTGGATGCGATCGCCATGGATGGCGTCGCCCGCGACGACCATCTTCAGCCCGTTGTAGTCGGGCGGATTGTGGCTACCCGTCACCATCACGCCGCATTGCGTGCCGAGGTGCACGGCGCCGAAGTAGACCATCGGCGTCGCGACCATCCCGAGGTCGATGACGTCGAGGCCGGCGGACTGGATGCCTTCGGCCAGCGCCGTGGCGAAATCGGGACCCGAGAGGCGTCCGTCGCGACCGATCACGAACGCCTTCTGCCCGAGCGCCCTGGCCTCGCTGGCAACGGCACGACCGACCGCGCGCACCACGTCGGCGGTGAGCGTGTCGCCGACGATGCCGCGGATGTCGTAGGCCTTGAAGATGGAGGGTGAAATCATGAAGAAGAGGAGTGGCCGCGTGACGGCCCTTGTTGCGTGGCCCGAGACGGCGAGTTTAGGAGAATCGACCGTGGTTGCAAGGACGACTTCCCGGCCCTCGGCAACCTCGGCGTCGTCGATGCGGTCGATAGTAACGGGAGGCGACTTGCTACAATCGCGCGCTTCGTCGACACCGACGCGAGCCTCGAGTCTTCGTTCGCACAGGTCCCGTCGCGAACCGACCCGAACGTCCAGCCCGTCCGTACCACGCAGGCATTTCGCCGATTTTGCAGTGCGCGATTGCAATTCATGAACAGGCTCGACCTCCCCCACACGCACGACGCAGAGCAGGACGACGAAACCCGACCGGGCAGCGTCGTTCGGGCCTTTTACGATGTTTGAGGCCGTCTGGACCTACCGCAACTTCATCGTCGCGTCGGTCAAAGGCGAATTCAAGAACCGCTTCGCCCGCTCGCGACTCGGGGCCGCCTGGATCGTGCTGCACCCGCTGGCCCAGGCATCGATCTATGCGATCGTACTCGCCGACATTCTCGGCGCGCGTCTGCCGGGCACCGACAGCCGCTCCGCCTACGCGGCTTACCTGATCGCCGGCACCGCCGCGTGGAGTTTGTTTTCAGAGATCCTCCTGCGCTGCATGACCGTGTTCATCGAGTACGGCAGCGTCCTGAAGAAGATCGCCTTTCCCCGCTTGTGCCTGCCGATCGTCGTGGCGTGCAGCGCGCTGATCAACCACGCGGTGCTGTTGCTTGCCTCAGCCCTCGTCCTGCTCTATCTGGACTATCCACCGTCGCTGGTCTGGATCGTCGTTCCGGTCGGCAGCGTGCTGCTCGCCGCCCTGGCCTTCGGACTGGGCATCCTGCTCGGGTTGATGAACGTTTTCGTGCGCGACGTGGGGCACGTCTTCGGCATCGCGATGCAGTTCGCATTCTGGCTGACGCCGATTGTGTATGTCGCGAGTAGCCTGCCCCCGCGCTTGCAGTGGCTGACCGCTCTCAATCCCTTGACGCCGGTGGTCGCGATCTATCAGCAGGCGCTGGTGTTCGGCCGCTGGCCCGATTTCACGGCGCTTATCATTCCTGCGCTGCTGGCAGCCGGGCTGATCCTGGTGACGATGAGCGTGTTCCGTCGGGCCAGTCCCGAACTCGTGGACGCTCTGTGAGCGACGCGCCTCGACCGGTCGTCATGCGACTCGATGGCGTGTGCAAGTGCTATCTGGGATTCGAGTCGAATTTCCGCCGCTTCGGCCGCTGGCTCGGCATTCCGGCCAAACCGGATAGCGAACACTGGGCGCTGCGCGAGATCAGCTTGTCGTTGAACCGGGGCGAATCGTTGGCACTCATCGGGCAAAACGGTGCGGGAAAAAGCACCTTGCTCAAGCTGATCACCGGCACGGTCCGTGCGACCGCCGGCACGATCGGTATCGACGGTCGCCTGAGCGCGATGCTCGAGCTCGGCCTCGGCTTCAATCCCGAGTTCAGCGGCCGCGAGAACGTCCGTCTCGCAGCGGGACTGATGGGCGTCCATTCCAGCCGGATCGAGGTATTGATCCCGTCGATCACGGAATTCGCCGAACTCGGCTCGTATTTCGACGAACCGCTGCGTACCTATTCGAGCGGCATGCAGGCGCGGCTCGCTTTCGCGGTCGCTACCGCGATCCGCCCGGACATCCTGATCATCGACGAGGTCCTGAGCGTCGGCGACTCGTACTTCCAGCACAAGTGCTTCGACCGGATCAAGCAATTCCGTGAAGAGGGAACCAGCCTGATCTTCGTGAGCCATGCGATGGCCGACGTGCGCAACCTTTGTGAACGGGTCGTTCTGCTCGACGCGGGGCGGGTGCTGCGCGACGGTCCGGCCGACGAGGTGGTCGACTACTACAACGCGATGATCGCCGCACGCGAGAACGCCAAGCTCGACATCGAGCAACGACGCCTGAAGGGCGACTGGGTGTATACGCGCTCCGGCTCGCAGGAAGCGGTGCTGCGGTCGCTCGAGCTGGTCGACGCCGACAGCGATCTGGCGCTGCAGTTGGTCAACGTCGGGCAAGAGGTCGCGCTGGTCGCGGAGATCGTGGTGCACGTGCCCATCCCGCGCCTCGTGCTCGGCTACTTGATTCGCGACAAGTTTGGCAACGTGATCTGGGGCACCAACACCTGGCATACCGGCCAGCCGATGCTGGACCTCGCCGCCGAACAGGTGATCGGCGTTCGGCTGGCGTTCGAGGCGCGCCTTGGTCCGGGCTCGTATGCCGTCAGCTACGCGTTGCACGCCGACGAGTCGCACGTCAGCGCGAACTACGAGTGGGTCGACAACGCGCTGGTCTTTGACGTGGCCAATCTCGAACATCCGCAGTTCATCGGCAGCAGTTGGCTGCCCGCGCGCTTCGAGGTCGGCACGTGAGTCGCGTGGACGATCTGTATGCGCGCTTCGAGGAGCGCTTCCGCGGGCCGCGCGGCGCGATCCTCGAGCGGCTCGGCGACTACGTCCCGTTTCTCGAACTGCTCGAATCGCGGCACGCGTCGCGGCGTGCCGTCGATTGCGGCTGCGGCCGAGGGGAATGGCTCGAGTTGCTGATGCACCGCGGCTGGGACGCGCTGGGCATCGACAGCAACAGCCGCATGCTCGACGAAGCGTCGAAACACGGCGTCAAGACGCTGCTCGGCGACGCCGTCGCTCATCTCTCGAGCCTGCCCGACGCCTCGGTGCAACTCGTCACCGCATTTCATCTGGTCGAGCACCTGCCCACCGAACTGCTGCTCACGTTCCTCGCGGAGATGAACCGCGTCCTGGCGGCCGACGGCATGATCGTCCTCGAGACGCCCAATCCCGAGAACGTGATGGTCGGCACTTCCAACTTCTACCTGGATCCGACGCACGAGAAGCCGATCCCGCCGCTGCTGCTGCAGTTCTATCTCGAACAATCCGGTCTGCCGAGCGCCCACATCATGCGGATCAATGGCGAGCGCCGGATCGACCCGGTCGATTCGATCGAAGCCGCGATCCGTCCCCTGTTCTTCTCGGCGCTCGACTACGCGGTGATCGGCCTGAAGACGTCCGACCGTCAGTATGTGGACGCGGTCCGCGTGCAAGTCGATCGATCCACGCAATCGCCGCCCAGCGAGCTCGAGGCGATTCGCGCGTTCGACCAGGTCCAGCGGGCGCGGGCCATTGCGAACGACGGCGGCGACGGGGCCACCGTCGACGTGCTGCGCCACGTCGTCCTCGAGTCGCGCGATGCGATCCACGAAGCGATCCTAGCCGTCTACAACACGATCACGCCTCTCGCGGAGCACTTGAGCGGGACCGATGCTTCGATCGCGGCGCTGCACGCGCTGGTGCATGCGGAGAGCGACGCCACCCGCGCTCTGGTGGCGGACACCCAGGTGCGCCAGGCGGAACTGAGCGAATCGATCGAGCGCACCGATCACGGTTTGCGCGACGCGATCGGCCAGATCGACGTGCGCCATCTGCTGGCCGAGGCAGAGGCACGCAGCGCGACATCGATCGACAGCTTGCGAGCGGAGGTTCAGGAGGCGGTCTGGAAGCTGTCGGTCCGGACCGAGGCACTGGCCGACCTGCAGGCGATCGCGGCGCGCGAGCATGCGAGCGTCGCGGCCCAGAGCAACGCTTCTCTGCATCGCGCACTCAAGCCGCTGCACGCCGCGGCGGAGGACTTGCAGGCCGAGACGGCACGGCGGCGGGTCGCGGCCGAACAGGCACGCGACACGCTGGACCGCCTCCGAACGGAGATCGCCGCGCTGCACGATGAACTCGGGCAGTCGATGACACGGACCAGCGTCGCGATGACGCGACAGGCCGAAAGCGTCCAGGGCACGCTGCGCCAGGCGCTGACGACCGCCCGACGCAACTCGGATGCGCGCGAATTCCGCATCGTCGCCGCACTCGATGCGCTCAGGCGCGCGAATCACGAAGCGCTGGTCGACCGTCAGTCGAGCCAGGCCGAGGACCGCCAGGCCGAAACCGATCGACGCCTGCAGCAGGCGGTGCGCGACGCGGCGGAGCGCACGGCGGCGCTCTATGTCGACAGCGTCTCGTGGCGCATCACCTCGCCGCTTCGGGCGACGACCAAGTGGATGACGCGACTGCGCTCCGGCATGGCGAGCTCGGACGGAACAACGCCGGTCGGCCGCGGCGTGCTGTCGATTCCCTGGGTCTGGAAGCTCGGTCGTACCGCGGTTCGGCTCGTACCGGGACTGCGCAACCGTGTGCTGAGGTCGCTGTCGCAGAAAGACCTGCTGATCAATCCGCTGTCGGACGGTCGCAGCGTCGAGGCGGCGCTGGGCCCACGCTTTCGCGACGAGGAAGACGACCAGATGGATGAAGCGGAACGCATCGCGCTGATGTCCTCGACGGTCCGGCGCTATTACGGTCGACTGTCCGCGGTGCAGGCCGTCCACGCGGCGAAGACGGACTGACCATGCGTCTCGTGATCGACATGCAGTGCGTCCAGAGCGAGAGTCGCTTCCGCGGCATCGGTCGTTACGCGATGGGCCTCTGCGTCGCCATCGCCGCCGCGCTGCGCGCCGACGCCGAAGACGAATTGTTCCTGTTCATCAACGAGACGATGCGCGAGTCCGCGGCCCGGCTTCGCGCCGACTTTGCCGACATCGTGCCCGCCGCCCGCATCCGCGGTTTTCACAGCATCGGCGCAACCAGCGGGAGCGACGACGAGAACAACGAACGGCGTGGCGTCAGTGAAGTGATCCGCGAAGCCGCGCTCAGCGCACTGCGACCGGATGCGGTCCTCGTGATGAGTCTCTTCGAAGGGTACGGCGGGTCGGCGGTGACGTCGGTCGGCGGCTGGGTCAACCACCTGCCGACCGCCGTCATGCTCTACGACCTGATCCCGATGCTCGCGCCCGACGAGTACCTCGCGAATGCGACGATGCGGTCGTGGTACGAGCGGAAGATTGCGTCGTTGCGCAACGCGGACGTCCTGCTGTCGATCTCGACGACCGCCCAGGAACAGGCCGCCACGCTGCTCGGCATCGCCGACGCGAAGCTGACGATCATCGGGACCGGACTGGACTCGCGCTTCGTGCCGCCCGAGAGTGGCGACGGCGATGCAGTTGCGGCCGTTTTCTCGGCGCTCGGCGTGCGCGGGAAGGCGATCCTCTACGCGGGCGGCTACGACCGCCGCAAGAACCTCGATGCCCTGGTCGAGGCCTATGCCGGCCTCGATCGCGAGTTGCGGGCCGGGCGCCAGCTGGTGCTGGCCGGGCGCTGTGCCAGCGCGGCGCTCACTCGCCTCACCGACCGCATCGAAGGTGCCGGCCTGCGGATGGGCGATGACGTCGTCTTCACCGGCCATGTCACCGACGAGCAACTCGTCGTGCTGTATCAGCACTGCGAACTGTTCGTTTTTCCGTCGCTGCACGAAGGCTTCGGCCTGCCGGCACTCGAGGCGATGAGCTGCGGCGCGCCGGTGCTCACGGTCGACACGCCGGCGATGCGCGAAGTGCAGTTGCGCGCCGAGGCCCGGGCCGCCGGGGACGCGCAGTCGCTGCACACGGCCATCGATCGCGTCCTGCGCGATCCCGAAGCCCTGGCGCGGCTGCGCATGAATCACGAGGATCTGGTGGTTCGCTTCGGTTGGGACAAGGTTGCCGAGCGCGCACTGACCCATCTGCGGCGGCTCTCCGATCAGCGCGGCACCGGCGCACCGGTCGATTTGCAGACCCTGCAGAACACGCGGCCTCGTCTGGCCTTCGTCGCGCCGCTGCCACCGGCACCGAGCGGCATTGCCGACTACTGCGCCGAACTGATCCCGGCGCTGCAGGCGCACTACGCCCTCGAGCTGATCGTCGATCAGGCCGACGTGGACACATCGTGGATACCCGAGTGGATGCCGCTGCGCTCGCTGCAGTGGTTCGAGCAGCATGGCGACCAGTTCGAGCGGGTGCTCTACCACTTCGGCAACTCGCCGTTCCACTCGCACATGTTCGGCCTGCTGCAGCGCTTCCCAGGCGTGGTCGTACTGCACGACTTCTTCCTGGGCGACCTGCAGATGTGGCGCGAACAGCAGCCCGGTCACGGCGTCTGGTTCGAGCAGACCGTCGCGCATTCGCACGGTCCGGCCGGCCGGCTGCTGCTGAGCGAGGAGGGACGCGACGCGGTGGTCGCCGAATTGCCGTGCAACCTCGATGTGCTGGAGGCGGCCGACTGCGTCATCGTGCACTCGGAATACGCAGCGGGCCTCGCGCGCTACTGGTACGGCAGCTCCATCGCCCGTCGCCACGTGCCCATTCCGTTCCCGCGGGCGATGGTCAGGCTGCAGGAACGCCACCATGCGCGCATCGAACTGGGCGTGCAGCCGCACGAGTTGTTGATTTGCTCGTTCGGCATGATCGCGCCGCACAAGCTCAATCATCTGATCTTGGACGCATGGGACCTGTTGCCGATATCGCTGGTCAAGCGCGTGCGGTTGACCTTCGTCGGCGCCAACCAGGCCGGCGTATACGGCACGACGATCGCCGGACGCATTGCGCGCGAGTCGTCCGAGCGGCTCGACATCACGGGCCACGTGTCGAATGCCGGTTACCGCACCTACCTCGCCGCTGCCGACGTGGTGGTGCAGTTGCGCGGCGCCTCGCGCGGTGAAACGTCGGCGGCCGTATTCGATGCGCTGGGCGCAGGGATCGCCCTGATCGTAAACGACCACGCCAGCCTTTCGGAGCTGCCGTCGGACGTCGTGCTCAAGCTGCCCGAGCAAGTCACCCCGATGCATCTCCAACAGGCGATCGTCCGCCTCGCCGACGATCATGCGTTTCGCGCGGAACTCGCGCAGCGTGGACGACGGCAGGTGCGCGAACGGCACGACCCGGGTGCGGTGGCCGCCCGTTACGCGACGGCGATCGAAACGGCTCTGCGCTTCTCGCCGCGCCGCCATGCACAACGCCTCGAACGATTTGCCGATCGATGGGCCGCGTTCGCGCCGCGTACCGCCTGGCATCGTGGGGCGACCGCTCAAGCGATGGCGCGGGCGTTGAACATCGCAATCGAGCCACGTCTCTATGTCGATGTCTCGGCGATCGCCGACCTCGACCTGCGCACCGGCATTCAACGCACCGTCCGTGCCATGCTGCTCGAACTGTTGCGCAACCAGCCCGATGGTTACCGGATCGAACCGGTGCGAACACACCTCGGCGACAGCGTCTATCGCAAAGCCGACCATTATCTGTCGACCCTGCTGGGCGGCGCCGCGGCCAGCGACGTCGAGGAAGAAGTCATCGACACGCAGCCCGGCGACGTCTTCCTGGGCCTGGACCTTGCAGGCGACTGCGTCACGTTGATGCCCGACTGGTTTCGTTCGCAAAGCGAACACGGCGTACGGATCGTCTTCGTCGCCTACGATCTCCTGCCCGTCAAGCTGCCCGGCTTCTTTCCCAAGGGCATGGACATCGCCTTCGGCCTGTGGCTGCAGACCATCGGCAAGTTCGCCGATCGCGTGATGTGCATCTCCGACGCGGTGGCCGATGATCTGGTCGAATGGCTCGAAGAGAATCAGCCGCTGCGACAGGTGCCGTTGCAGGTGGGATCGTTCCATCTGGGCGCCGACCTCGGCGCGAGCGCGCCGACCAAGGGCTTGCCGGCCGGCAGCGAAGCGATGCTCGAGGCGATCGGGGCGCGCCGCAGCTTCCTGATGGTCGGCACCGTCGAGCCGCGCAAGGGTCATGCGCAGGTCGTGGCGGCCTTCGATCTGTTGTGGGCCGAGGGTCTCGACGTGGGCCTCGTGATCGTCGGCAAGTCGGGCTGGTTGATGGACGAGTTTCTGACGGGCGTCACGAATCACGCGGAGTTCGGCACCCGCCTGTTCTGGCTGGAGAGGATCAGCGACGAGTTCCTCGACCAGATCTATCCCGCATCGACCGCGTTGATCGCCGCGTCGCGCGGCGAGGGCTTCGGATTGCCGCTGATCGAGTCGGCACAACACGGCCTGCCGATCATCGCGCGAGATTTGAAGGTGTTCCGCGAAGTGGCGGGCGATCACGCGTTTTACTTCGAAGGTACCGATGCGGACGCCCTCGCCACCAGCGTTCGGCAATGGATCGCGCTGTTCGAAGCGGGCAAGGCGCCGGGGACCACGGGCATTCGCTTCTATTCATGGGCCGCGAGCGCCCGCCAGCTGATGCAGCGCATGGACGGCCCCAGCACGCGGCAGTGGCAAGCCACCGCGTACATCCAGCCGCCCGAGACACTGCCGTTCGACTCGTTGAAGCTCGATTGGGAAGGCTGGTCCGTGGTCGAGCCGACCCATCGCTGGACCGAAGGCAAGCGGTCGCGGATCGGCTTCCTGCTGCCGAGGGACAGCCTGGTCCCGAAGACGCTGGAGATCGTCGTGGGTACCTACGACCAGCAAACCATCTTCCTCGTTCTCAACGACGTGCTGTTGTATGCCGAGACACATACGCTGGCGGACCACGTGATTTCGGTGGTCCTGCCTCGCGACTCGATCCTGCTCGGTGAGCAAAACTGGCTCGAAATCCGCGTCCCCGGCGCACGTTCGCCAGGCGGCGGGGACAGGCGACGGCTGGGGCTGTACATCAAGACGTTGCGACTGCAGTGATCGGCGCCTGGCGCAAACGTCGTGCAGCGCAGGTAGCCAACGAGAAGCGTATGGACCGCGGCGGCAGGGCGAACGTGAAGATCGGGGACGGCACCTACCTGATGGAGTCGGACGACGACTATCTGGCGCACGTCGGCACGACCTTCGAGCCAGCGATGGAAAAGCTGTTCCGCCGACTCGTCCGCAGCGAAGATCGTTGCCTCGACATCGGCGCCAACGTCGGCTTCACCGCCATCCTGTTCGCCCAGCTGGCCGCACGGGTCGATGCTTTCGAACCTTCACCCACGACGTTCGATTACCTGCAGCGCAACGTTCGGTGCTCGCAACTGCGCAACATCACGCTGCACAACGTCGGCCTCGGCACGATCGACGAGGACCTGACGCTCACCTTCGCGCCGACCAACCGTGCCGGGGCCTTCGTCTCGAACCAGACGCAGGCGAGCGGTGGGCATACCGTCGAGCCCATCCGGGTACGCAACGGCGACGCGCTGGTGGGCGAGCAGCCGATCGATTTCGTCAAGATCGACGTCGAAGGGTTCGAGCTGCACGTGCTGCGCGGTTTGACGGCATCCCTCCATCGCCATCGTCCGGTCGTCGTCCTTGAACTGAATCACTGGTGCCTGAACGCGTTCCAGCGGACCTCGGTCCCGGACTTCTTCGACGAGCTGCTAGCCGTCTTTCCGTTCCTGTACGCAGTGCACGGCGACTCGACGCTCGACCTGCGAAACAACGACCAGCGCTATATCGCGATGTACCGTCACATCCTCCATCTCGAATACTGCAACCTGGTCGGCGCCTTCGAAGCCGACCGGATCCGGCAGCTCGTGCCCGCATGACGAACTCGCTCTTCCCGCAGCACCGTGCAACGCGATCGGCCGGCGTTCGCTGATCGCATCGCAACCGATCGAGCCCCGTACAAAATGCAGATCGTCATCCCGATGTCCGGCTTCGGCGAACGCTTCCGCAAGGCGGGCTATGCGGTGCCGAAACCGCTGATCGAGATCGATGGCAAGCCGATCATCGCGCACGTGCTCGACCTGTTCCCCGGCGAGCGCGACGTGCTGTTCATCTGCAACCAGGACCATCTGGATCACCCCGAGTACCGGATGGCCGAGACGCTCGCCGCGCTGTGTCCGACCGGTACGGTGCGCGGTATCCCGTCGCACAAGCTGGGGCCGGTGCATGCGGTGCAGCGCGCGTCCGACTGGATCGACCCGGACCGACCGGTGATCGTCAACTACTGCGATTTCACGTGCTATTGGGATTGGGCGCACTTCAAGCGCTTCGTCGCGGAGTCGAGTTGCGACGGGGCCCTGCCGGCCTATCGCGGCTTCCACCCGCACTCGCTCGGCTCGACCAACTACGCTTACCTGCGCGAGCACGACGGCTGGGCGCTCGACATCCAGGAAAAGCAGCCGTACACCGACCAGCGCATGAACGAGTACGCGTCGAGCGGCACCTACTATTTCGCGTCGGGCCGCATCCTCGCCGAAGCGTTCGAAGCCGCGGTCGCCGCGGACCACCACGTCAACGGCGAGTACTACGTGAGCCTCGCCTACAAGCCGATGTTGGCGCGCGGCAGCCGGGTCGCCGTCTATCCTTTGCAGCATTTCATGCAGTGGGGCACGCCCGAGGACGTCCGCGAATACCTCGGCTGGTCGCAGGCCTTCCGCCGGCTCCTCGACGCCGACTCGATCGCGTCGCGGAGCATGACGCCGCACGGTGCGCTCGTCGTCCCGATGGCGGGGATGGGAGAGCGCTTTCGGCGCGACGGTTACGCGCTGGCCAAGCCGGTGATCCCGGTCTCGGGCCGACCGATGGTGATGCAGGCGATCGCCAGCCTTCCGGCGGCGACCGGACACGCATTTGTCGTACGGGCCGACATGCCCGGCCTCGACACCGTGACGGACGCGCTGCAGGGCGCCTATCCCGACGCCGCGTTGCCCACCGTCGAACGGCTCACGGAGGGGCAGGCCGTGACGGCGGCGATCGGGCTCGACGCGCTCGAGGCCGCAAGCGCCGAGGCGGCGTGCGGACCGATCACTTTCGGGGCCTGCGACTTCGGCTGCCTGTACGACGCCGAGGCCCTGCAGCGGCTGCTCGACGACCCCACGGTCGACGTCGTCGTGTGGGGCGTGCGCGGCAACGTCAACGCGGTTCGGCGACCGCAGATGTTCGGCTGGATCGCGACGGCGGACGGCTCGGATCGCATCGAACGCGTCTCGGTCAAGCAACCGCTGGCCGATCCGGCGCACGACCCGATCGTGCTCGGCACGTTCACGTTCCGTTGCGCCGCGGACTTTCGCGCCTGCCTCGCGCGGATGATCGAACGCGACGGCCGCGTGAACGGCGAGTTCTATCTCGACACCTGCGTCAACGATGCGCTGGCGCTGGGCCTCGACTGCCGGCTCTTCGCGGTCGACCACTACCTGTCATGGGGCACGCCGGACGACCTGCGCAGCTTCGAGTATTGGCAGTCGTGCTTCCACCAGTGGTCGGGCCATCCGTACCGCATCGAGGACGATCCGTGGGTGCCGACCGACGCGAAGGACACGCTGGAAGCTCGCTATCGCATCGTCTCGCCGGCCCTGCCGTCGCCCGGCGGCCCGGTCGGGCGGTGAGCGGATGAACCACGACACCCCCCGGTCCGCCGCCGTCGCGGCCCGCGCGGACCTGCAAGGCGAACTCGGCCGCTTCCTCGTCATCGGGGTCTTGACGGTACTCGTCGACTTCGTCGGCTATCGACTGCTGCTCGCGGCCGGACTGCACGTGGCGGTGGCCAAGGGAGCCGGCTTCGTCACGGGGACGGTGTTCGCCTACTTCGCCAACCGTCGCTGGACCTTTTCGAACGCCCGGCCGCGCACCGGCAGCGGGTGGCGTTTCACCGCGCTTTATGCGTCGACCCTTTTGGTCAACGTCGTGGCCAACGCGGTGGTGCTGGCGATCGCGCTACGATTCGTCCCCGCTTCCTTCGCGGTGCTGCTGGCCTTCTTATGCGCCACCGGCCTGTCGGCCGTGCTCAACTTCGTCGGCATGAAATTCTGGGTCTTCCATCCACGCGTCCCGCTCGCCTGATGCCTCGCCTGTCGCTCGTCATCCCCTGCTACAACGAGGCGCGCAGCCTGCCGCTGCTCGTCGAGCGCTGCGCGAAACTGGTGGCCGCCGGCGACATCGAGGTCGTACTGGTCGACAACGGCTCCTCCGACGATTCGCCGGCGGTGCTCGCCGCGCTGCTCGCGGACCGGCGCGGTGTCCGCAGCATCCGCGTGCCGGTCAACCGGGGTTACGGCCACGGCATCCTCGAGGGGCTGCGTGCGGCGCACGGCACCATCCTCGGCTGGACCCACGCGGACCTGCAGACCGACCCGATGGACGCGCTGGCGGGCCTGGCGCTGTTCGACCGCTTCGGGCCCGACGTCTTCGTCAAGGGCAAGCGCTACGGCCGGCCGCTGGGCGATCGCCTGTTTACTGCCGGCATGAGCGCGTTCGAGACCGCGCTGCTCGGCAAGCCGCTGTCCGACATCAACGCGCAGCCGACGATGTTCCCGGCGCCGTTCCTGGCGACCTGGAAACAACCGCCGCTCGACTTTTCGCTCGATCTGTACGTCTACTACACCGCACTCCGCGCAGGACTGCGAGCGCGACGTTTCCCGGTCCTGTTCGGCGAACGAGCGCATGGTACGTCGCACTGGAACGTCGATTGGGCCGCCAAGCGCAAGTTCATCCGGCGCACCGTCGACTTCAGCCTGAAGCTGAAGCGCGACCTGCGCCGCACGCCCACCTGACATGCACCTGATCGCGCATCGCCGCAATACCGTCACCGAGCTCGAAGCCACGCCGGTCTCCTACGGCATCGAGGTCGACCTGCGCAGCCAAGGCGACCGGCTGGTGATCCACCACGATCCGTTCGTTGCAGGCGAGGACTTCGAGACGTGGATCACCGCCTATCGCCACGGCACGCTGATCCTCAACGTCAAGGAGGAAGGCCTCGAGGCGCGGCTGATCGACGCGATGGAGCGACATCGCGTCGCGAGCTGGTTCTTCCTCGACCAGTCGTTCCCGTTCCTCGTCAAGTGGTCGCGCATGGGCGAGAGGCGCTGCGCGGTCCGCGTCTCCGAGTTCGAGACGATGGAGACGGCGCTGACGCTGGCCGGGCGGATCGACTGGGTGTGGGTCGACTGCTTCACCCGTTTTCCGATCGACGGTCGCGACGCGACCCGGCTGCAGCAGGCCGGCTTCCGGCTGTGTCTCGTCTCGCCCGAACTGCAGGGTCGTCCCGCCGAAGTCGAGATCCCCGCGTTGCGCGCATTGCTGGCCGACGAAGGCATCGTCGCCGACGCGGTCTGCACGAAGCGACCCGAGCTCTGGTCGTGATCGATCCGCGTTCGCTGCTGCAGCAGGCGCGACCGGTCCTGGCCCATCCGCTGTTCCTGGCCGGCCTGGCGATCCGCATCGTGCTGATCGTCGCGGTGCTGCCACGCGCGACCACCGAATGGTACGGACCGTTCATGGCGCACAGCGTCTCTCATCCGGGCTTCGCACCGTGGGCGGACTTTCTCGCGAGCGGCGGCAACGAGCGGGCCTTTCCGTACGGCTACGTGATGTGGCTGGCCCTCCTGCCGCTCTGCGCGCTGGCCCAGGCGACCGGGCTGTCCGTGATCTACGGCTACGCCGCGACCCTGCTCGCGTTCGACATCGCGCTGGTGTTCGTACTGCGACGCTTCATCGCGGTCTCGGAACGCGTGCTGCTGACGCTCTACTGGTGCTCGCCGATCGCCCTCTTCGCCACCTACTGGCTGGGCCTCAACGACGTCGTGCCGATCGCGCTGCTGTGCCTCGCGCTGATGTCGTTCCGCTCGCTCGACATGCGGCGGGCCGGGGTGCTGTGCGGCATCGCCGTCTCCGCGAAGGCCAGCATGGTGCTGCCCATCCCCTTCATGTTGATCTACCTGTATCGCAACCCGGGGCTGCGGCGACTCGCACCGCGCTTCGTCATGGGACTCGCGGTGTCGCTCGCGCTGCTGGCCATCTTCTATCTCGCATCGCCGGCCGCCGTACGGATGCTGGCGGGCAACCCCGAGATCGCGAAGACCTACGAGTTGACCTTGCCGCTCGGCACCGGCGTTCAGATCTACCTGCTGCCGCTCGCGCTGCTGTTGCTGGTGTACGTCGCGTGGCAGATGCGCCGCATGAGCTTCGACCTGCTGGTGGCGTTCATCGGGGTCGTCTTCTTCCTGGTGTTGCTATTGACACCGGCGGCGCCGGGGTGGTTCGTGTGGGTCCTGCCCTTCCTGGTCTTCTACCAGGTGCAGAACGGCCGGCGCGCCATCCTGCTCGCGACCGGCTTCTCGATCTTGTACGTACTGGTCACGCTGCTGATCACGCCGATGCCGTCGCTGCTCGGCACGACGTTGCCCGACCAGGCGGCCGCCCTGACGCGCGATGCAATCGGCGCGCGCGGCATCGCGTTGCTCGAGACCGTTCTGTTCGGGTTGGGCGTCGTGGTCAGCGCGCGGCTGTGGAAGGGCTCGATCGTCGACAACGACTACTTCCGCATGAGTCGCAAGCCGCTGATCATCGGCGTCGCCGGTGACTCGGGCGCGGGCAAGGACACGCTGGTCGATTCGCTCGAAGGGTTGTTCGGCAGCCATTCGGTCGCCAAGCTGTCGGGCGACGACTATCACTTCTGGGACCGCCACAAGCCGATGTGGCAGGTGATGACGCACCTTCACCCGCGCGCCAACGATCTGTCGCAATTCGCGCACGACCTGATGGCGCTGGCCGGCAAGCGCACCATTGTCAAGCGCCACTACGACCATTCGATCGGCCGCAAGGGCAAGCCGCATCGCGTGCACAGCAACGACGTGATCCTGGCGAGCGGACTGCACGCGCTGTACCTGCCGATCCTGCGCGAGTGCTACGACCTGAGCATCTACCTCGACATCGACGAAGGGCTGCGGCGCCACTTCAAGATCGAGCGCGACGTGGGGCAGCGCGGCCACAAGATGCAGGGCGTCGTCGCGGCGCTGGATCGGCGCATGGTCGATGCGCGGCAATTCATCCATCCGCAGGCCGAGCATGCCGACGTCGTCTTCTCGCTGCGCCCGATCCATCCGCGGCTGCTCGAGGAGCCGGGCAAGCATCCGATGCGCCTCAAGCTCGCGGTCCGCTTTCGTCAGGGGCTGCTCGACGAGGATCTGGCCCGCGTCCTGGTCGGTGTCTGCGGCCTGCACGTCGAGCACACGCTGACCGGCGACCGGGCGCAGGTGGAACTGGTGATCGAAGGCGAATGTTCGTCGGAAGACATCGCAATGGCGGCGCGACGACTGATTCCGCGGCTCAACGAACTGCTGGACCTGGGTGCCTGCTGGCGCGACGGGGTCGCCGGACTGATGCAACTGATCACGGTCGCCCATATCCATGAAGGGATGCGGAAACGCCTGCTATGACGCTCCACCGTCCCGAGCAATTCCTGGTCAAGCCGGACGCCGTCCTCTTCGACACCGACAACACGCTCTATCCGTACGACCCGTCCCATCACGAAGGCTTCAAGGCGGTCCGCACGAAAGCGATGTCGATGTTCTCGATGAGCGCCGCGCAGTTCGAGGAAGCCTACGACCGGGCACGCAAGGAGACCAAGACGCGGCTCGGCGCGACCTCCGGATCGCACAGCCGCCTGCTGTATTTCCAGCGGATGCTCGAACTGATCGGCCTCGGCTCGCAGGTGCTGCTGGCGCTGGATCTGGAGCAGACCTACTGGCGCACCTTCTTGACCCATGCAGAACTGTTTCCCGGCGTGAAGGAGTTCCTCGACGACCTGCGGCTGGCCGGCATCCCGACGGCGGTCGTCACCGACCTGACCGCGCAGATCCAGTTTCGCAAGATCGTGTACTTCGGTCTCGACCAGTACTTCGACTACATCGTCACCAGCGAGGAAGCGGGCTTCGACAAGCCGCACCGGGCACCCTTCGCGCTGGCGGTCGAGAAGATGCGGCCGAAGGGTCCGTGCATCTGGATGATCGGCGACAACCCGCACAACGACATCCTGGGTGCGCGTCGCGAGATCGCCGCGGTCACGCTGCAAAAGCTCCACGCGGGCGTCGCGATGGGTACCGGCGACGAACTGCCCGACTGCAGCTTCGGCCACTTTTCCGAGTTGAGCGCGATGCTCGACGGATTGACGGCGCCGTCATGAAAGCGAGATCTTGGCTGTCGCCGATCATCGTCACCGGTCTGACGCTGATCGTCAGCGTCGTCCTGATGTTGATCTATCGGCACAACGTGCTCGCCGACGACCTCGACAATCACATCCTGTCCGCGAAGGTCTTCGGCATGCCCCGAGCGTTGCTCGACCACGGGCTCGTGCCGTTCTACCAGGGCAAGGAGAGTGGCTGGGACGGCCAGTTCTATTACTACATCGCCAACGATCCGCTGGATCGCGCCGACACCGCGGACCATCTCGATGCGGATGCCTACCGTTACCAGCGCATCGGCCTGCCGCTGCTCGCCTGGATCGCGAGCAAGGCGGCGTTCCGCGACTGGGTCAGCCCGACCACGTACTACCTGACCAATCTCGGACTGATCCTGTTCGCGACCCTGGTCGGCACGTTGTATCTGCGCAGGGTCGGCACCCGTCCGGAGTGGATCCTTTTTTGGAGCCTGTCGCTGGGGGTCCAGCTGACCGTGCTCAACGCGCTGCCCGACGGCGCCGCCGATGCGCTGCTGCTGGTCGCGCTGGTCTGCCTGTTCTGCAGGCAGCGTGCAGGCTTCGCCGTGATCGCGACGCTGGCCAGCCTCGCCCGCGAGGCCTACGTCATCGTGCCGATGATCTATCTGCTGGTGAGCGCGTACGAGACGGTCATGTCGCGGCGCGCCCGAACGACCGGACCGACGATGGCGGCGACGGACTGGGGCGGCACCGCGATCGGTTGGCTACGGACGAGCGCGTGGCCGGCCATCGTCCCGGTGGCGATCTTCGCGGCCTGGCAACTGTTCCTGCGCCTGCGCTTCCACCATGCGCCCTCGTCGCAGGCGCTGGGCATCCTTGCACCGCCCTTCCAGAAATGGTTCCTGTTCCTGGCGGACTCGTTGCGTGAGCAGCACCCGATCGTGCTCGGGGCGCGGGGGTATTGGGAAGCCGCCGGGCTGGTCGCCTTCATGTTGCTGCTGGCCGGCAACGCATGGCTCGCGTTCCGGGCATTTCGACGCAGCACGGTTGCGCAGGTCGAGGTGCGCACGCTCGCGTTGTCGCTGCTGGTCCTGTGCGTCCTGTACGCCTGCTTCGGCGAAGTGGTGATGACGATCTATTTCGGCTACATGAAGGCGGCCGGCATCTTCATCCTGGCCGTTCCGTTCTTGCTGGCATGGTGCAGTCGCGGCGGCAAGGTGACGTTCGTCCTGCTGTTCGTCGCGACGGACGTTTTGATGGCGGCGTACCTGTGGGACGACCGGATCAACGTGCCGAGCGTCGATTTCGATCGCTACGTGCGACTTTCGCAGGTGACTTCGCACGAGCCGACCGCCTGCCTGAAGGACTATCGGGCGCAGGTCGCGCTGGTGGGAATCGAAGACGTGCCCGGCTCGCAGAGCCTGATGTCGAAGCTGACCGGCGAACGGCTCGAGATCGCCCGGATCGCAGTGACGAACGCCTCCGAGGTCGCCTATCGGTCCAGCACCACGGCGGGTTCGGTCAACGTCAGCTACCACTGGCTGACGGCGGACGGCAAGACCGTCGTGAAGGACGGGCGGCGTAGCTTCATGCCGGAGGGACTTGCCGCGCATGCCACCGCTGTCGTCCCGGTCGTGATCGACTTTCCCGACCAGCCCGGCCGCTACACTTTGCGACTGACCCTGGTCCAGGAAGGGTGCGCGTGGTTCTACAACATCGATCCGACCAGCAAATACGACGTCGACTATGTCCTCCACTGACGCGCTGCGCGCACACGTCGAAGCCTTTTCCGAGCGGGTCGGTTCCGACCCGATGCTGATCCAGGGCGCCGGCGGCAACGTCTCGTGGAAGGAAGGCGATACGCTGTGGATCAAAGCGTCCGGCGCCTGGCTCGCGCACGCTCGCTCACAGGACCTGTTCGTGCCGGTCGACCTGACGGGCGTACGCCGCTGCATCGCCGAGGGTCGGGAGACCTACGGCGAGCACCGGCTGGGCGGCTCGTCGCTGCGGCCGTCGATCGAGACCGCCCTGCACGCCCTGATGCCGCAGACGCTGGTCGCCCACCTGCACGCGATCGACGCGATCGCGTGGGCGGTGCGGATCGACGGCCGCGAAGGCGTCGCCGAACGCCTCGACGGCTTGCGCTGGATGTGGGTGCCCTACTGCAAACCAGGCGCGGAATTGGCGTCCCGGATCGCGCAGCAGCTGGCCGAGTGCGACACCGCACCCGACGTCCTGATCCTCGCAAATCACGGCATCGTTTTTTGTGCCGACGACACCGCGGCGATCGAGCGGCTCTACTTCGAGACGCTGCGACGGTTGCGACTGGATCCTCGCGTCGTGCCGTCGCCATCGGCCGCCGGGCTGCCGTCGCTGGAGGGACATCGACCGGTCGAGCGCACGGCGACGATGTCGCTCGCAATCGATGCGGTCAGCCTGACGCTCGCGAAGGAACACTGGGTGCTATATCCGGACCATGCCGTGTTCCTCGGGCCACAGGCGCGCATCTACCCGGACCTGGCGACGGCCGGGTCGGCGATCGAGGTCACGAACGCCGAACAGCGTGCCCGGTTCCCGTGCGCGATCGTCGAAGGACAAGGGGTCTGGATCGACGCGAACGCGTCGGGCGTGGTCGATGCCATGCTGGATTGCTACGCCGACGTGTGCCTTAGACTGCGCACCTCCGCGTCGGCGTCCTCGCTTTCGGACGACTCGGTTTTCGCGCTGCTCGACTGGGAAGCGGAGAAATATCGCAAGAGCCTCTCACAATAAAGCGGCCATCGCAGGCCGTATCGAGTCATGACCAAGACCGCAATCGTCACCGGGATCACCGGACAGGACGGGGCCTACCTGACGCAGCTTCTCTTGGCGAAGGGATACACCGTCTACGGAACCTACCGCCGCACGAGTTCGGTCAACCTCTGGCGCATCGAGGAACTGGGCGTCCAGGATCACCCTGCGTTGCGACTAGTCGAATACGACCTCACCGATCTCGGAACGAGCATCTCGATGGTGCAGAAGGCAGAGCCTGACGAAATCTACAATCTCGCCGCGCAAAGCTTCGTCGGCGTCTCGTTCGAACAACCGTCGACCACCGCCCACATCACGGGCATCGGAGCGCTCCACCTGCTCGAAGCGATCCGCCTGGTCGATCCGAAGATCCGTTTCTACCAGGCTTCCACTTCGGAGATGTTCGGCAAGGTCCAGGCCATTCCTCAACGCGAGGACACGCCCTTCTATCCGCGCAGTCCCTACGGCGTCGCCAAGCTCTACGCGCACTGGATGACGGTCAACTACCGTGAGTCGTACGACATCTTCGGCTGCAGCGGAATTCTGTTCAACCACGAGTCGCCGCTTCGGGGACGTGAATTCGTCACCCGCAAGATCACCGATGCGGTCGCCAAGATCAGCCTCGGCAAGCAGGAGGTGCTCGAGCTCGGCAACGTGGACGCGAAGCGGGACTGGGGTTACGCCAAGGAGTACGTCGACGGCATGTACCGCATGCTGCAGGCGGACGAAGCCGATACCTACGTTCTGGCGACCAACCGGACGGAGACCGTGCGCGACTTCGTGACGATGGCGTTCGCGGCCGCGGACGTGACGATCGACTGGAGCGGCGCGGCGGAAGCCGAGATCGCGCGGGACCGCGCGTCGGGCAAGACGCTGGTGCGCGTCAACCCGCGCTTCTACCGGCCGGCCGAAGTCGAGCTGCTGATCGGCGATGCCGGCAAGGCGCGCGACAAGCTGGGCTGGGAGCCGACCACGACGCTCGAGGAGCTCTGCGCGATGATGGTCGCCGCCGACCTGCGGCGTAACGCCGGGGGTGGATCGTTCTGACCGGCGAGGCGGCTCGGCGCACGACGACCCGACCCACATGACGTCCGCACCCGATCCGCCGTCGCCCGCACGCGTGCTGCTCACCGGCGCTCGCGGGTTCACGGGCGAGCCGCTGCGTCGCACGCTGGAGCAGGCCGGCTACGAAGTGATCGGGACCGTCCTCGAAAAGGCGGGGCCCGGCGAAGTCGCACTGGATCTGACATCGGCCGAGCAGTGCGTCGACGTGGTGGCCCGGGTGCGGCCCGACTACGTCATCCATCTTGCCGCCATCAGCTTCGTGCCGCATGCAGACGCCGCCGACTTCTATCGCGTCAACGTGGTCGGCACGACGCATCTGCTCGAAGCGTTGAGCCGGTCGAAGCACGAGCCGCTCAAGGTGGTGCTCGCCAGCAGCGCGAACGTCTACGGCAACATCGGCGGTGCCTCGATCGCGGAGACGCAACCGTTCGCGCCGGCCAGTCACTACGCAGCCAGCAAGATGGCGATGGAGACGATGGCCGCCACTTATTTCGATCGCCTGCCAATCGTCATGACGCGCCCGTTCAACTACACCGGCGTCGGGCAATCGACGTCCTTCCTCGTGCCCAAGATCGTGTCCCACTTCGCGCGCGGGGAGCGCGTCATCGAGCTCGGCAACACCGACGTCGAACGCGACTTCGCCGACGTGCGGATGGTGGTCGACGTGTATCGCCGACTCCTCTCGAGCGACATCCGGTCCGCCAGGCTCAACGTCTGCACCGGCATCGCCACCTCCCTCACGAACGTGATTCGCCTGATGGAAGAGATCGCGGGCTACGAGATCGACGTCCGCGTCAATCCGGCGTTCGTGCGCAGGAACGACATCAAGCAGCTGACCGGCGATCCGGCCGCGTTGATCCAGGCGATCGGGCCGCTCGACATCGTTCCGCTGCGGGAGACGCTCGCCGGCATGTACCACGCCATGCGTTGACGGACGGCGAACACGGTCGCTCGGGCACGTCTATAATCGCTTGATTGGTGCAGCGCACAAATTTCGTCTGGCAGCGGTACCGCGATGACACCGCGGCGCGAACGGAAGGCAGATCATGATCTTCGTTACCGGCGGCGCGGGCTTCATCGGCGCCAACTTCATCCTCCACTGGGCCGCGCAATGCGACGAGCCGGTGCTCAATCTCGACGTCCTGACCTATGCCGGCAACGCCGAGAATCTGGCGTCGCTGACGGCGGACAGTAACGCGTCCGCCTATCGCCACGAACAGGTCGACATCTGCGACGAGGCGGCGGTCGCCGCCCTATTCGCCGAGCACCGCCCGCGAGCCATCGTCCACTTCGCCGCCGAGAGCCACGTGGACCGCTCGATCCTCGGTCCCGCCGAATTCGTCCGCACCAACATCAACGGCACCTTCAACCTGCTGCAGTGCGCACTGGCGTACTGGAAGGGTCTCGGCGCCGAGGAGGCCGCCGCCTTCCGCTTCCTGCACGTGTCGACCGACGAGGTCTACGGCTCGCTCGGGCCCGACGACGCGCCGTTCAGCGAGACCACGCCCTACGCGCCGAACAGCCCATATTCGGCGTCGAAGGCCGCGTCGGACCACCTGGTGCGCGCGTACTTCCATACCTACGGGCTGCCGGTCCTGACGACCAACTGCTCCAACAACTACGGACCGTTCCAGTTCCCGGAGAAGTTGATCCCGCTGACCATCACCAACGCCCTCGAAGGGAAGCCGCTGCCGATCTACGGCGACGGCCGGAACGTCCGCGACTGGCTGTTCGTCGGCGATCATTGCTCGGCCATCGCGCTGGTCCTGGACAAGGGAACCTGCGGTGAGGTCTACAACGTCGGCGGCGAGAACGAACGGACCAATCTCGAAGTCGTCCACACGCTATGCGCGACGCTCGACGCGTTGCGTCCCAAGCCGAGCGGCCGCTACGCCGACCAGATCGCGTACGTCAAGGACCGGCCGGGCCACGACCGCCGCTATTCGATCGACGCGACCAAGCTGCGCGAGCGGCTAGGCTGGTCGCCCTTGGAGAACTTCGAGACCGGCATCGACCGGACCGTCCGCTGGTATCTCGACAACCAGCCGTGGGTCGCGCACGTCAAGGACGGCAGCTATCGCCACTGGATCGAGCACCAGTACGCGGGCGGCGGCACGGCCACCGACACGGTCGACGTCCTCGAGGGGCATCCCACATGAAGGCGCGCAAGGGCATCGTCCTCGCCGGCGGCTCCGGGACGCGGCTGTATCCGATCACGCACGCGATCTCGAAGCAGCTGCTGCCGGTGTACGACAAGCCGATGATCTACTACCCGCTCAGCACGCTGATGATGGCGGGCATCCGCGACATTCTGATCATCTCGACGCCGGCCGACACGCCGCGCTTCGAGTCCACGCTCGGCGACGGCAGCCAGTGGGGCATCTCGCTGTCGTATGCGGTCCAGCAGGTGCCCAACGGCCTCGCGCAGGCCTTCGTCATCGGCCGCGACTTCGTCGGCGGCGCACCGTCGTCGCTGGTGCTCGGCGACAACATCTTCTACGGCCACGACCTGCCGACCCAGCTCGGCAATGCCGATGCCGCGACGAAAGGCGCCACCGTCTTCGCTTATCACGTGCAGGATCCCGAGCGCTACGGCGTCGTCGAGTTCGACGCCGATCGCCGGGCCGTCTCGCTGGCCGAAAAGCCCGCGCAGCCGCGCTCCAACTACGCGGTGACCGGGCTCTACTTCTACGACGACCAGGTGTGCGACATCGCGGCCGACATCGCCCCGTCCCCGCGCGGCGAATACGAGATCACCGACGTCAACAACCGCTACCTCGAGATGGGCCAGCTGAACGTCGAGATCATGGGTCGCGGCTTCGCCTGGCTCGACACCGGCACGCACGACTCGCTGCTCGAGGCGTCCGCCTTCATCGCGACCCTGCAGCGTCGCCAGGGCCTGATGGTGTCGTGCCCCGAAGAGATCGCGTTGCGCCAGGACTGGATCGACCACGAGCAGATCCGCAAGCTGGCCGAGCCGCTCAGGAAGACCGGCTACGGCCAGTACCTGCTGCAACTGCTGACGGATCCGGTGCTGTGAGCGCGCGCGCCACCGTTGCCGATACACCGCTCGCCGGCGTCGTCGTCATCGAGCCCGCGGTGTTCGGCGACGATCGCGGCTTCTTCTACGAGAGCTACAACGCCCGCACCTTCGAGGCACTGACGGGGCAGGCGCCGGTCTTCGTGCAGGACAACCATTCGCGCTCGTCGCGGGGCGTGCTGCGGGGTCTGCACTACCAGATCGAGCACGCGCAGGGCAAGCTGGTGCGCGCCACGGCCGGCGAGGTGTTCGACGTCGCGGTCGATCTGCGACGGTCGTCACCGACCTTCGGGCGCTGGTTCGGCCTGGTCCTGTCGGCCGCCAACAAGAAGCAGCTGTGGATTCCGCCCGGTTTCGCACATGGTTTCGTCACGCTGTCCGAATCGGCGGAGTTCCTCTACAAGACGACCGACTACTGGGCGCCCGAGCACGAGCGCACGCTGCTGTGGAACGACGCGCGCCTGGCGATCGACTGGCCGCTCGACGGCGAGCCGTTGCTGGCCGCGAAGGACAGGGCGGGGATCCCGTTCGCCGACGCCGAGTGTTTCGCTTGAGCGGGCCGGACGGCGAGCGGCCCCGGGTGCTCGTGACCGGCCGCGGCGGACAGCTCGGCGCTGCGCTCGAAGCGTCCGTCGATACCTGGAAGCCGGTCGACGCCGACGTGGTCTTCGTCGGCCGCGACGACATGGACCTGGGCGACGCCGACAGCGTTCGGCGCACCCTCGAATCGGTCGCGCCGCGGCTCGTCGTCAATGCCGCCGCCTACACCGCGGTGGACCGTGCCGAGAGCGACGTCGACGCGGCGATGGCCGTCAACGCGACGGCGCCCGGCGCCATCGCTTGCTGGCTCGCGCCGCGCGGCGGCGCGCTGGTGCACGTCTCGACCGACTACGTCTTCGACGGCGCTGCGAGCCGTCCGTACCGCGAGGACGACCCCACCGGCCCGCTCGGCGTCTACGGACACAGCAAGCTCGCCGGCGAGGAGGCCGTGCGCGCTAGCGGAGTGCCGCACTGGATCCTGCGCACGTCGTGGGTCTTCTCGGCCGGTGGCGCGAACTTCCTGAAGACCATGATGCGGCTGGCCGCGAGCAAGGACACGATCACCGTGGTGGCCGACCAGCAGGGTGCGCCGACCGACGCGCGCCGGCTCGTCGCGTTCATCGCAGCGATGCTGCGCCCGGCATCCGGCGATGCGTCGGCGCGTGGCGCGCCGACGACGGCGGCGGCGCTCGAGACGCTGGCGCGCACGCGGGGCACGTATCATGCGACCGCCGCCGGCGCGACCACCTGGCACGCTTACGCGCAGCATGTCGTCGCCGGACTGCATGCGCGTCGACCCGAGGGTCCCTGGACCCTCGAGGCTTCCGCGATCCAGCCCACCCCGACCGCCGGCTATCCGACGCCGGCCCGAAGACCGCTCTACTCGCTGCTCGACCATGATCGTTTCGTCCGGACCTTCGACATCGTGCCGCCGCCCTGGCAAGCCGATGTCGACGCCTGCCTCGACGAACTGCTGGGATCGATCGCGCATTGAGGCGACGAGCTGCGGGATGCCTCGCGGCCTGCATCGCGGCAGGCCGTGCCCGGTGTCTGCGCCGCAGCGGTGAAACGGCCGAACCGCACGGCCGCCGGAGCGATCGCCAATCTCGCGGCGCAGGGCATTCCGTTCATCGCGCTGATCGTCTCCACGCCGATCCTGTTGCGCGCGCTCGGGCGCGAGCCCTACGGCGCACTGGTGCTCTTCAACCTGATCCCGCAGATAGCCGGCCAGTTGGACCTGGGCTTGTCGACGGCGGCGACCCGCGGCTTCGCGCAGTACAGCGCGCACGGGGATCACGCCGGCGCCCGGCGCGTGTTCCACGAGACGCTGGTCCTGCTGATCGTCTGGGGTTTGCTGCTCTGCCTGCTTTTCCATCTCGGCCACGACGTCGTCGCGCAGGCACTGAAGCTCGGCGAAACGGTCGGGGACGATTCACCGGCCTGGGTCGCCGCGGCGCTCGGCATTCCGCTCGCGATGGCCAACGCGGCCGCGCTCGTGCCGCTTCGCGCGCTCGAGCGCTACGGCAGCGCCGCACGTATCCAGGTGTTCGGCGGCACTGCGTACTGGCTCGTCTGCACGACCTGGGCGGCCAACGGCGGGGGTATCGCCGACCTGGTCGCGCTAAGCACCGCGAACATCGCCCTGACGACCGTCGCGCTGCTCGTGGTCGGCAAGAGGCCGTCGTCGATGCGGACTCGCGGCAGCGACCCCAAAGCGGCGTCCCTCGACCCGCGCGTCGTCCGGCCGATCGTGGAGAGGCAGTCGGCGGATCGCGATCGACGTCTCCTGCTCCGCGCGTTCCTGCCGGTCGGCGCCGGCGCGTTCGTCGCCCAGGTGTCGTCGCTGGCGACCTTCAATGCCGACAAGCTGCTCGTGTCGGCGCTCGTGTCGCCGGCCGCGGCGGGTGCCTACACGATCTGCACCGGCCTCGCGAACAAGACGCTCCTCGTGATCGCATCGGCCGCCACCTTCACGTTTCCGCGTGCGACGCAACTGCACGCGGCGGGCGATGCCGATTCCCTGCTCGAGACCTACTGCGCGACGGCGCGGCTGTGCGCGACGCTGGCGATGGCCATGCTGGTCCCCATCCTCGGACTCGCGCATGCGTTCCTCGCACTGTGGCTAGACGAGGCTTTCGCGGACCGCTACGCGATCGTCCTGCGCTTGCTCGCGATCGGCTATGCGCTGGCCGCCGCGTCGGTCGTGGCAGCCAACGTGACGATGGGCCTCGGCAGGGCCCGCATCGCGGCGCTGTTCGCGTTCCTGGGCGGGGTGCTGACGATCGGCTCGCTGGTCGTCCTGACGCCGCGTTTCGGCATCGTGGGCGCGGCCGTCGCTTCGTTGATCGGCATGTCGCAGACCGTCGTCTTCAATACGCTCGTCTCGCGGGAGATCGGACCGGCTGCGCGGCGAACCGCCTGGCCGCTGCTGCTCCGGCTCGCGGCGGTGGGTGGGCCGGTCGCCCTGGCGTTGGCCGCGGCCGCGCCGCTGCTGCACAGCTGGAGCGCCCTCGTGTCGGCGGCTGTCGCCGCGGCAGCCGTCTTCCCGGCGTTGTGGCTGCTGACCTTCGGTCACGACCACGAGTGGCTTCTCGTCAAGCGCGTCGGACAGGCCCGACCGGGGCCGGCATCCTGACGCCATCGAGAGAACGATGAAACAGGGCGAGATCGATTATCTGAAGACGCTGGGGGAGACCGGTCACCGGGAGGCGTTCGACAAGCCGTTCTCGCAGGCGACCTGCGCGAAGAATCTGGTCGATCTCGGACTGATCCTCAGCCTGTTGCCGCCGCCGCCGTCCCGTGTGCTCGACCTCGGCTGCGGCAGCGGCTGGACCAGCTGGTTCCTGGCCAGCTACGGCCATCGCGTGGTCGGCCAGGACATCGCGCCGGACATGATCGCGCTCGCCAACCGCAACCGTGACCGGCATGCGGCCCACTCCGCGTCGTTCGTCGTGTCCGACTACGAATCGCTGCCGTTCAGGGACGAGTTCGATGCCGGCCTGTTCTTCGACTCGCTGCATCATGCGGAGGACGAGGAAGCCGCCATCGCGTCGGCCTTCCGCGCCATCCGGCACGGCGGCGTGCTGATCACGCACGAGCCCGGCCAGGGGCATTCGCGCAGCGCCGAATCGATCGACGCCATCGCCCGCTACGGCGTCAGCGAGAAGGACATGCCGCCGTCGCGCATCTTCGCGCTCGGCAAGCGCGCGGGCTTCACGTCGTTCGAGCGGCTGCTCGATCCCACCGCCCTGTTCCGCGCCGTCTACGGGACCAACATCGAATCGGGAACGCCGGAGCCCGGTTTCGGCCGGCGGCTGAAAAGCGTCGCCGGCCTCCTGCGCCGTGCCGTCGACCGGCGCTCGGGCGCGATCTGCGTCCTGCGCAAATGAGCCCGCTTCCCGCCGCCGTGCCATCGACCTTCCGTTCCGCCATGAAGATTCCCGCATCGGCCAGCGCCCCGACCATCATCGAGTTCGGCTGCGGCAACGCGAAGACCCCCGGCGCGATCGGCGTCGACATCAACCCGCGCTCGGCCGCGGACGTGCTGCACGACATGAACGTGTTCCCCTACCCGTTCGAGTCCGACGTGGCGGACCGCATCGTCTGCCACGACGTGCTCGAGCACGTCGATCATTTCGTGCCGACCATCGAAGAGCTGTGGCGCATCGGCAAGGCCGGCTGCCGCATCGAGGTCACCGCGCCGTTCATGAGCGGCATCAACTTCCATTCGGATCCGACCCATCGGCGCGCCTTCACGTCGCGTTCGTTCGACTACTTCATCGCCGGCACCGACGTGCATCGCCACGCCTACAGCACTGCCACGCTGCGGCTCGACCACGTGGCCTTCGATCCGCTGCTGATCCCGTTGCGGAAGGGTCTCGACCGCTGGTTGCTGATGCTCGTCAACCGGCATCGGCGGCTCTACGAGGAACGCTTCGCGTACATCTATCCCGTGCACCAGATCCACTTCGACCTGACGGTGGTCAAGTGATCGTCGACCGCGAACCGCTGTCGATCGCGCTGGGCACATCGAGCCTGATCCGGCCGTTGACCGGCATCGGCCAGTACACGCTCCACGTCGCGCAGGCGCTGGCCGCCGAGACCGACCTCGACATGCACTATTTCTTCGGCTACGAATGGGCGGACGAGGCGCTGCCGCGCGAGATCCCCAACCTCGCCTTCATCAAGAAGTGGTTCAAACGACTGCTGCCGCAGCCGTACGAGGTCAGCCGCGCGATCCAGCAGAACCGCTTCAACTCCGGCCTGTTCGCCCGGAAGCCGGCGCTGTACCACGAGCCCAACTTCCTGCCCTTCGACTTCGAGGGACCGACCATCCTGACCATCCACGACCTGTCCTACCTGCGCTATCCGGAGATGCATCCCGACCTCAGGGTGAAGATCATGAGCAAGTTGCTGCCGCCGGCCATCGAGCGCGCGGCCCACCTGCTCGCGGACTCGGAGTTCACGCGCCGGGAGGTGATCGACGAGTTCGGCGTGGAACCCGATCGCATCACGACGACGCTGCTCGGCGTGTCGCAGGAGTTCACGCCGCGCGATGTCGGGCAGTGCGACGCGGTTTTGCGGCGACATGGGCTGACCTACGGCAGATTCGTGCTCGCCGTCGGGACGCTCGAGCCGCGCAAGAACCTGCTGCAGGTGATCCGCGCGTTTGCCGGCCTGCCGTCGAGCCTGGCGTTGCGTTACCCGCTGGTGATCGTGGGCGGCGCGGGCTGGAAGTCCGAGGGCACCGATTCGGAGCTCGAGGCGCTGATCGGCAACGGTCGCGCGCGACGTCTCGGCTACCTGCCGGAGCACGAACTTCCGATCATCTACAGTGCCGCGCGGATGTTCGTCTTCCCGTCGCTGTACGAAGGGTTCGGCCTGCCCGCGGCGGAAGCCATGGCCAGCGGCGTGCCGGTGATCGCCTCGGACCGCGCATCGCTTCCCGAGGTCGTGGGCGACGCCGGCATCACCGTCTCGCCCAAAGACGTCGACGGCATGCGCACCGCGATCCTGCGGTTGGCCGAGGACGACGACGAATGGGCGCTGCGTTCGACACAGGGCTTGGCGAAGGCGCAACAATTCTCTTGGGCACGTTGCGCGCGCCAGACCGCCGCCGTCTATCGCCGCGTGCTCGGCCGACACTGACCGTTCCATGGGATCGCGACCCTTGCGCGTCCTCCACTTCGGCAAATTCCATCCGCGCTACTTCGGCGGCATCGAAACCCATGTCAAGGGCCTGACGGAAGGCCAGGCCGCCGCCGGGCTGGACGTGACCAACCTGGTCTACGACCGGGACGCCGTGGGAAACGGCCCGAGCGAGGAGCGCGTGAACGACGTTCGGCTCGTCGCCGTGCCGTGCCGCGGCACGCTGGCCAGTCTCGCGCTGGCACCGTCGCTGCCGGCGGTGACGCGGCGACTGTCGGCGCAGGCACCGTTCGACGTCGTCCATGCCCATTTTCCCGACCCGTTCGCCTTCGCCTGCCTGCCGCTCGCGAAAGGCGCGGCGCGCGTCGCCTCGTGGCACAGCGACATCGTCCGGCAACGGTGGTTCGGTGCGCTCTACGGCGCGGCGGCGCGGACGCTATTCGACCCGCTGGCCGCGGTCGCCGGCGCCACGACGTCGCATCTGGCGAGTCCGCAGATCGAGTCGTTTCGACCCCGCCTGCGCCGGGTCGTCCCGTACGGCGTCGATGTCGCACGCTTTTCAGCGACGCCGGAGACGACGGCGCGCGCCGCCCGCCTGCACGAGCAGGCCGGCGCGCGGCCGATCGTCTTCGCGGTCGGGCGTCACGTGTACTACAAGGGTTTCGACGTGCTGATCGATGCGATGCGAAGCGTGGACGCCGTCCTGCTCCTCGGAGGGCACGGACCGCTGACGTCCGAGCTCGAGGCGCGCGCCGCGGCGGCCGGAAGCGGCGACCGCGTGCGCTTCGTCGGTCGCATCGAGGAAGCCGACCTGCCTGCCTACTATCACGCGTGCGCGGTGTTCTGCCTGCCTTCGCTCGCCACCAGCGAAGCCTTCGGGCTGGTGCAGGTCGAAGCGATGGCGTGCGCCCGGCCCATCGTCAACTGTCGACTCAACAATGCGGTGAACGAAGTCGCACCCGATGGCGTCTGCGCCGTGACGGTCGCACCCGGCGATCCCGCGGCGTTGGCGACCGCGCTGTCCGCGCTGCTCGCCCGTCCCGACCGCGCGGCTAGCCTGGGCGAGCAGGGCCGCGCGCGCGTCGAGCGGTGCTACTCGATGCGGGCGATGGTCGACGCGTCGCTGACGATGTATGCGCAGGTGCTGGCATGACGGTCGACGACCGTCGAACGCAAGAAGCCGCACCGGCCACGCGAGGGTTCGCGCATCATCTCGCCGATGAGCGAACGAGCGTCGTTGCGGTGAAACGAGACAGCGTCCCGGCGAACCCGCGGCGGACCGAAGGCGCACGCCGACGGGTCGCCATGCTGCGATGGTCCGGCGCCGGCCTGATGGCCGCGACTGCGGTGGCGGCGTTCGCGCAGTGGATCTACGGCGATGCCGAGATCCACCGGATCGCGCTTCAGACGTTGTGGCTGTGCCTTGCGGCCTGCGTGCCCGCCACGTTGCTGGTCGACCGCTTCGTCCATTCGCCGGCGACGGTGGGCAGCATCTGGATCGTCTTCAGCACGGCTGCGGTGTTCGGGCTGCTGCTGGCTTTCTTCGGCGTGACGCACGGACTCTATTCGCGCGCCGTGTTGATGCTCTCGTTCGTCGGCGAATCCGCCTGGCTGAGCGCCGGCGTGCGGCTGCTGGTCCGCGGCCACGTCCTGCGGCTGGGCATCTGCGAACCGGCGGTGATGCACCTGCTGTCCGAGGCGCGCGAGGCGCTCGAATCGCCGGTCACCCATGCGCGTGCCGAGTTGGTGGCGAGCAGCGACCTCGACCTGCTCGCGACGCTCGACGGCGTCGTCATCGATCGCTATTCCAGCAAGGACGAGGGGCTCCGACGTCTGATTACCGCGCTCAAGCTGGGCGGCGTGCGGATCTACTCGGCCGATCACGTCCACGAACTGCTGACCGGACGCCTGTCGCTGCAGCAGACCGAAGACAGTTTCCTCGACGATTCGTCCGGCAAGGTCCTGTACGGCCTGTTGAAGCGCGCGCTCGACCTCGGGGGCGCCGCCGTGCTGCTCGCGATCGCCGGCGTGCCGATGCTGCTGATCGCCGCGGCGATCCGGGCCACGTCGCCGGGCCGGGCGCTGTTTCGCCAGCCCCGGGTCGGCGTGCACGGTCGCCCGTTCGAGATGTACAAGTTCCGCACGATGTACGCGCGGGCCAGCGATCGGGGCTCGACCGATCCGGAAAGCTGCGACGAGGCGGCAGGCCGCGTGACGCCGTTCGGCCGTCGCTTGCGCAAGTATCGCTTCGACGAGTTGCCGCAACTGCTCAACGTGTTGCACGGGACGATGAGCCTGATCGGACCCCGGCCCGAGTGGACCGCGACGGCCAGCGCCTTCTTCGAGCACATCGCGCACTACCCTTACCGCCATCTCGTGCGGCCCGGCATCACCGGCTGGGCGCAGGTCAACCAGGGGCACGTGACCGACGTGGCCGATGCCCGCATCAAGCTCGAATACGATCTCTACTACGTCAAGCACTTGTCGTTCGCGCTCGACCTGGTGATCGGCATTCGCACGGTCCGCACCGTCCTCACCGGCTTCGGTGCGAAGTGACGCCGGTCAGTCGCGCGGGATCGCGACCCGCGCGAGGCGCGACAACTCGCCCAGCAGGGCCCCGACGAGCAGGCAGAACGCGGTCGCCATGCCGAACACCAGGAAGTCGTCGGTCAGGTTGCGCGCCAGCGTCGCCACGAGGGTGACCAGCAGCGCGTGATGGACGCGGCGTGCCGCCACCGAGTCGCCGGCCGCGGTCACCAGGCGCCTCGCGTACCGCGCCAGGTCGAGCAGCACGCCGGCCAGCAGCAGCAAGCCGACGGCGCCGAGTTGCAGCCACCAGTTCAACAGGACGTTGTGCGCGTGGATGTACGCATTGGGTTCGACCTGCGTCAGTGCGCGATCGCGCTCGGTCTGCCAGCCGATGCCGGGTACCGTCCGGCCGAAGCCGATGCCGATCCACGGATGCACCAGCCCACGTGCCGCGAAGTAGCGCCAGATCGTCGGCCGGGTGTCCGACGCCACGAGTTCGACGGCCGCGCTGTCGCCGACGAGTGGGCGGTGCAGATACTCGAGACGCTGGCGCGCGCCGAGTTCGAGCAACGCTCCGACGATCACGATGGTCGTGACCGTCGCCGCGACGGCGATCGCGACGCGGCGACGCTCGACCCGCTCGCTCTTGACGACGACGCGCGAGCCCGGTCGCCGGTCGAGCAGCCAGTGCAAGGCCACCACCAGCGGCACGACGAGCACGGCGTTGCGGTTGTTGGTGGCGACCAGCACGAAAGCGAGCAGGGCGCCCGCGGCGACGATCAGCGCCCGACGCCATCGAACCAGCGGCCCCCGCTCGGCACGATACGCGAGCGTCAGCGGCGCGATGGACAGGATCGTGAACATGCTGGCGTCCCCCGGTCCGGGATACCAGTGCGGCAGCGGATGCACGATGCCGCCGAACTGTTCGAGCATCCACGTCGACGGCATCACGGACGGCGGGACCACGGCGAACGCCGACAGCGCGGTCAGCGCGAGCAGGCCGGCGATCAGTCCTGCGATCACCGGCCGCAAGCCGGGCCCGTCGCGGACCACGCAGAAGGCGGCGACGCCGGCCAGCAGCGGGATCAGCAGGTCGGTGCGCAGCTTGCTGAGCGTCGTCTCGGGCGCAGCCGACCAGAGGACCGATGCGACGGCCCACAGCGCCAGGGCGGCGACCGAAACCCTGCAAGGCAACGCCCGCCAGTCCCGCAGGAAGACGGCGATGGTCGCGATCGACACGACCACGGTGAGCGTGTTGCGGAGCGCGGTGACGTGCCCCAGAGCGGTCACGGCGATCATCGCCACCCAGACGGCGCGGACGCCGAGGTCGAGGGCAGCCGGTCCGAGCGGACGTCCGGGCGTGGCGAGCGCTTTCATCCCGGCAGGCGCGACATGGCCGCCTCGACGGCGCAGCGGTCGATGGCCTCCATGCACAGCGCACGGCTGCAGGCGCCCGGATCGATGCGCCCGCCCGGTGCGGCGGACGCATCGAAACGACGGCCGCAACGTCGGACCCACGCGACGTCGCGCCGGTACAGCGTGCGCTGATCGCGGCAGGCGAATCCGTCGACCGTGACCGTTGACAAACGGGCATCGCCCCAGAATCGCCCGGCGCCATGGACCACGCTGGAACCGGGGCCGAACAGCGCGATGGTCGGGACGCCGACGACCCGCGCGAGATGGGCGACGCCGGTGTCCGGGCACATCAGCAAGCGCGCGCCGGCCAGCAGGCGCCACAGTTGCGGCAGGTCGAGTCGACCCACCAGGTCCAGCTCGCCGACGCGCCCGTCGATCGCGTCGACCACGGCGCGCTCGCCCGCGCCGCCGCTCCAGACGATGCCGAGGCCATCGCTCGCGAGGCGGTCGGCCACGGCTCGCCAGCGCTCGCCCGGCCACTGCTTGAGCGGCGTGCTGGCGCCGACATGCAGCACCGCGTAGGGTTGCGACGGGGCGACGAAGTCCTCGCAGGCCGGCGCGGGCCATTCCCCGACGACGAAGGGCGGCGGGTCGTCGAGCGCATCGTCGTCGCGCAGGTGGCGCGCCACGAGATCGGCCCAGGCCCCCGCGCGCGGCGGATACGGCACCGCGCGATCGAGCATCCAGTTCTTCCACGCCGGGCGATCGTGCGCGAAGCCGATCACGCGCCGGGCGCCAGCCGCCCGCGCCAGCCATGCGTAGCGATTGTCGTCGGGGACGATCGCGAGGTCGTACGGCCCGCTGTCGATGACCCGCTGCCGGCCGGCGGCATCGCGGCGATCGAACGGCAGCACGATCGTGCCGTAAGGTCGCCCCGCGAACAGCGTGGCCACCGCGGGACGCGCCAGCACCACCCGCTCGGCAGCGGGATAGCGCAGCGCGAGCGCCTTCAGCAGCGGCGCCAGCAGGATGGTGTCGCCGAGCAGCAGGTGATGAGCGACGAGCAGACGGTCGACGCGTCCGCCGGGCTGCGTCTGGGGCCCGATCCGCGACAGCAGCGCACGCACGGCGATCCACGACCGGAGCGCTAGCTTGTTCATCGCCGGATCCGGAACCAGCCGTCGTTGATCGGTGAGCGTTGTGCCATGGAAGATCGCCGGGCCGACGCGGTCGGGAGGACGCGTTATAGTCGACGGAAGCCGGTCGGGTCGCAGTCCGCGCTCGATGCGACGCGCGTCGGCGGCACCTCGACGACGAGTCCCGCACGCGGCCTTCGCGGCTCGCGCATTGTCCCACGGTGCTCGCGGCCGGTCGCGATATCTCTCCCATGTCCATCTACGTCGTCGGCGATCTGCAAGGCTGCGCCGCGTCGTTCGACGCGCTGCTCGAACGCATCCGCTTCGATCCCGCGGTCGATCGCGTGTGGCTGGTCGGCGACCTCGTCAACCGGGGTCCCGACTCGGCCGCCGCGTTGCGCGCCGTGATGGGCCTCGGCCGGGCGGCCACCGTCGTGCTCGGCAATCACGACCTGCATCTGCTCGCGACTTCGATCGGCGCCCGCAAGCAGGGCCGTGGGGACACGCTGGCACCGCTGCTCGCCGCGCCCGACGCCGACGCGCTGCTCGACTGGGTGCGCCACCAGCCGCTCGCCCATCGGGAGACGCTGGTCAGCGGCGGCCGCGCGGTCGACACGCTGATGGTCCACGCCGGCGTGCTGCCCGGCTGGAGCGCCGACGACACGATGCGTCATGCCGCCGAGCTCGAGGCGGCGCTGCGCGCCGACGACTGGCGCGACACGCTGGCGGTGCTGTTCGGCAACCGGCCCGAGCGATGGAGCGAGTCGTTGACCGGGACCGACCGGTTGCGCGTGATCGTCAACGCGCTGACCCGCTTGCGCTTCTGCAGCGCCGACGGTCGCATCGACTTCGAATCGAAGGACGCGCCGGCGCAGGCCGGCTCGCACTTCCCCGCCCCGCCGGCGGGCTACGACGCGTGGTTCGACATCGACGGTCGCCGCAGCCGCGACACGCTGGTCGTGTTCGGCCACTGGTCCACGCTCGGCCTGACGATGCGCGACGACGTGATCGGCGTCGACACCGGCTGCGTGTGGGGCGGCTCGCTCACGGCAGTTCGTCTCGAGGATCGGGCGGTGTGCCAGGTGGCCTGCCCGGAAGCGCGTCGTCCCGGGTGACCCCGGCGTCGTCGGCGACGACGACCGCGGACCACGCGTCCGCCGCCTCGCCGGCTTCGTTCGCTTCGTCGTCTTCGTCGTAGCCGAAGCGCGCGGCGATCAGCGTCCGGGCCGCGCGGGCCACCGCGTGGCGCGTGTTCGCCGCGCCGTCCAGCACGTCGATGAGGTGCAGCTCGACGTCGATCGGACCGTGTCGGGCGATGCGGATCAGCGACTGCAGCATCGTGACGTCGCCGGTGAAGTCCATCGCCGCGGCCGGCCGGCCGCGCGGGTCGAGATAGCGGATACCGGCCACGACGATCGGCACGTGCGCGCGGATCGCCGACTGGATCAGGTTGGCGTGGAACGGCAGCAGGCGTCGTCCGTCGCTCACCGTGCCTTCGGGAAACAGGCACACCAGGTCGCCCGCGGCGAGGCCCTGCGCCGCCCGCAGGTTCGCTTCGCGCACGCGGTGGCGCTTGCCGCGCTCGATGAAGATGGCGCCGCTGTGTCGAGTCAGATAGCCGAACAGCGGCCAGCCCGCGATCTCCGCCTTGGCCACGAAGCGGGCCGGCCGCACCGCATGGACGACGAAGATGTCGGCCCACGAGACATGGTTGAGGACCAGCATCGCACCGCCACCCGGGCGGAGCGCCAGCGCGGCCGGCGAGTCGCTGTCCCGGGTCGGGTCGACGACCCGGAGCCGCAGGCCGCAGATCGCGAGGAGGCGCCCCGACCACCAGCGGATCAGGCGGGGCGTCGACGCGGGCGCGAAGCGGCGGAAGCACGCGATGATCAGCAGCGCCGCGACGATGTGCAGCGCCATGCGCGGCAGCACGACGGCCACCCGCAGCCACGCGCTCGTGCGCTTCGCCGACGTCAGGAGCGAGGCGACGGCCGGCGGCTCAAGCGGGACTCTCATGCACCACGACCCCGCCGACCACGGTGGCGCGAACGCGGCCGCGCATCTCGTAGCCGTCGAACGGCGTGTTGCGGCCCTGGCTCTTCAGGGTGCGCGGCGACACGACCCAGCGGGCCTCGGGATCGAACACGCACAGGTCGGCCGCGCCGCCCGCTTCGATGCGGCCGGCGTGCAGCGGCCCACCCGCCCCGACGATCACGCCGGCCGGGCGATGCGTCACCGTCGCCAGCGCATCGACCAGCGGCACGCGCTCCTCGTCGGCCCACTTGAGCACCAGCGGCAGCAACAGTTCGAGCCCGGTCGCGCCGGGCTCCGCTTCGCCGAAGGGCAGCAGCTTCGCGTCGTCGTCGACCGGCGTGTGGTCGGAGCAGATCGCATCGATGGTGCCGTCGATCAGCGCCGCACGGATTGCCGCCCGGTCGCGTTGCGCGCGAAACGGCGGGTCGACCCGGCATTGCGCATCGAAGAAGCCGACGTCGATGTCGATCAGGTGCACGTGATGGACGCCGACGTCGCAGGTCACCGGCAGGCCTTCGTCCCGCGCCGCACGCACCAGGGCCAGGCCACCCGCCGACGACAGGCGGCACAGGTGCACGCGCGGCGCGGTGCTCGCGCCCTGCTCGCGGCCGAAGCTGCGCAGCAGCTCGAAGAGGGTCAGCAGCGCGACGGTCTCGTTGGTGACCGGCACCGACGGCAGGCCGAGGCGGGCGGCGACCGGCCCGCTCGCCGCCACGCCGCCGCGCCCAAGGAACGCGTCCTGCGGCCGCCACCAGACGGTGAAGCCGAAGGTCTGCGCGTACTGCAGCGCGCGCAGCAGCACCTGCGTGTCGCCGATCGGCACGTTGGCCTGCGAGAAGCCGACGCAGCCGGCATCGCGCAGCTCGGACATCTCGGTCAACGCCACGCCCGCGAGGCCGACCGTCAACGCGCCGAGCGGATGGACGTGCGTGCGGTTGAGCGTGCGCGCGCGGTGCTTGAGCATCTCGACCAGGCCCGGCTCGTCGAGGACGGGATCGGTGTCGGGCGGACAGACCAGCGACGTGACGCCGCCGGCCAGCGCGGCGTCGAGTTCGGACTCGAGCGTGGCGCGGTACTCGGAGCCGGGTTCGCGCAGGTGGGCGCAAAGGTCGACGAGGCCGGGACAGACGACGAGCCCGGTCGCGTCGATCGTGCGGTCCGCCGCGACGCCGCTGTCGACGTCGGCGCGGCTCGCCGGGTCGACGACGGCGACGATGCGACCGTCGTCGATCAACAGGTCGCGGACCGCGTCGAGGCGCGATGCGGGATCGACGACACGGCCGTTGCGGATCGCGAGCTTCATGCGGCGCAGGACGTGCCGGCCGCCGGCGCGCGACGCAGCGAGGTCGTGAACTCGCCACTTGCCGTCCGTCCCGGGCAGCCGCGACGCGACTGATCCGGGAGCCTGTCTACCGAGCGCCGACTGCCGAACTCGCTCACATCTTCACCTTCGCGAAAGCCTTCCCGACCGATACCGCTTGATCTGCCGCTCGCAATCGTCGAGATGACCGATCTCGTCGCCTCGATCGACATGTCGCCGAGATCCGCGCGACGCATGCGTCAGGCGCTCGCCAGGATGCTCATCACCGCCATCCGCACGGCGATGCCGAACGTGACCTGCGGCAGGATCACGCTCTGCGCGCCGTCGGCTACCGACGACTCGATCTCCACGCCGCGATTCATCGGCCCCGGATGCATCACGATCGCGTCGGGCGCGGCCAGCGCCAGCTTCTCGGCCGTCAGCCCGTAGCTCTTGAAGTACTCGTGCGCCGACGGCAGCAGCGCGCCGTTCATCCGCTCGTTCTGCAACCGCAGCATCATGATCACGTCGACGCCCGCCAGGCCCCGGGCCATGTCCGTGAACACCGACACGCCCATCTGCTCCAGCCCCGACGGCAGCAGCGTGCGCGGGCCGATCACGCGCACCTCGGGCACGCCGAGCGTCGTCAGCGCGTGGATGTCGCTGCGCGCCACGCGCGAATGCAGCACGTCGCCGACGATCGCCACGCGCAGCTTCCGAAAATCGTCCTTGTAGTGACGGATGGTGTACGCGTCGAGCAGGCCCTGCGTGGGGTGCGCGTGCCGGCCGTCGCCGGCATTGATGACGTGCACGTGAGCCGGCTCGTCGTCGCGGGCGGCTCGATCGAGATGCCGGGCGATCAGGTAAGGCGCACCGCTTTGCGCATGGCGCACGACGAAGATGTCGGCATGCATCGCCGACAGGTTGTCGATGGTGTCGAGCAGCGATTCGCCCTTGTTGGTGGACGACGCGGCGACATTGAGGTTGATGACGTCGGCCGACAGGCGGGCCGCCGCGATCTCGAAGGTGGTGCGGGTTCGGGTCGAATTTTCGAAGAACAGATTGAAGACGCTGCGACCCCGCAGCAGCGGCAGCTTCTTGACCTCGCGGCGCGGATCGACGAGACCGGCGAAGCCGGCTGCCGTGTCGAGGATGTGCACGATCAGCGCGCGCGGCAGTCCTTCGATCGACAGCAGGTGCTTCAGGCTGCCGTCGCGATTGAGCTGGGGATTGAGCATCGCCGACCGGGGGCGTTCAGGCGTCGCGCAGGCGCGGCGCGGGCGCGATGGCGAAGGCCAGGCGCTCGCCGCCCTGCGACAGCACGAACTCGCTGTCGCGCGCCAGGACCAGGCGGGCGCCCGACCAGCGCGC